>CAYWBT010000015.1:579-29433 GCA_964456585.1 uncultured bacterium | reverse complement strand
TCGGGGGGTATGGGGGTTGTATTTAATACAAATTCTTGTTTGCTGTTTTAACTTACAAGGCCTATAAATAAAAATTCCGAAACAGCGCCTGTTTTTTTCGTAAACCTCCCGCATACTCGAGCGGATTTCCGATGGCGGGATACGGATTTCGTATCGTCACCGACGGTCGTGGGAAGGGGTATGCGAAACGGCGGGATTCATCACGGCGGGTTCAGATCCTATCACCACGGCACGCCGGTAGTCATCCGAGAGACAACATCCCTCACGGTAAATCCGCCCGGATTGCGGATACCGATCCTTTTTTAAAACGTAAAATAGAGTTGCTTCTTTAAAATATTTGGATATTCCCCCTCTTATTAATATATTTTCGACAGTTTTCAGTGTCGCAGTATTCCGAGTGTCAACGGGAATACCCGGGGACGGTAGCATGATAACGATCTACAGTTACGACATAGCCAAGGGACTTCTTGAACGTCCGACCCCTGAAGCGCTTCCTGAACTTCTCGACCGTGAGGACGTTGATCTCTGGGTTGATCTCGATGAGCCAACCCCCGGGGAGTCGGAAATACTTCGCACCGTGTTCAATTTCCATGAACTGGCAATCGAGGACTGTACCGAGGCCAATATTGAGGAAGCAAAGCTGGACGATTACGAGGATTATCTGTTCCTCGTGACACATCCTGTGTCGTTCAAAGCCGATTCGCTGGAATTTAACATCATCGAACTTGACCTCTTTTTCGGCAAGAACTACGTCGTTACCTACCACAAGAAACCGACGTTCGGAATCAACCAGTTGCAAAAACGTCTCGAGCGGTCGATTGAGTTCATGGCCCTCGGAACTGACGAAATCCTCCATGCCCTCATCGATTCCCTCGTGGATAACTATGTCGCGATGTTCAAGTTCATCGAGCGCACTATCTACCGGTTCGAGGCCGAAATTCTCTCCAATCCGACAAAAAAGACCTTCAACGATCTGTACAAACTCAAGATCGGACTGATCAATCTCAGCCGTATCCTGATACCTGAAGAGGAGATGATGGAAACGCTCGGGGAAACCGAGCATCCCCTGATTCAGGAAGAAAACATGGTATACTTCCAGGATATTCACGACCACATCTCGACGATCAAGGGTCTTCACCAGTCTTACATGCAGCGGACGACGACCATTATCGACACCTACATGAGTCTTTCGACACACCGGATGAACAGTGTCATGCAGGTGCTGACCGTGATCGCCACCATCGTACTTATCCCGACCCTCATCGCCAGTATCTACGGCATGAATTTCGATCACATGCCGTTTCTGCACCACCCGCACGGTTTCTTTTTCATCTCCATAGTGGGACTTATCATCTCCGGGGTTATGCTCTGGTATTTCAAGACAAAGGACTGGTTCTGACATGACACCCGATCCTGTCAGTAAAACCACTGCCGTGACGAACCTTCCCTCTTACGAACGCAACCTGCGCAAGATCATCGCCTATACGGGTGACCACGTCCGTTTGATGGCCGTGGTGAAAGCCAACGCCTATGGCCACGGGATACACGAGTGCTCCCGGACTGCGCTCAAGGCGGGTGCATCCATGCTCGGCGTGGCGCTCGCGGCGGAAGGCGTGGCCCTGCGAAAAGAGGGTATTACTTCTCCCATACTGGTGCTCGGGCCGGAATCATTCGATCATATCGGCCCGATGATCAATCACGACCTGACCATAACCCTTTTTTCGTTTCCCCAACTCGAAGCGCTGCAAAAACAGCTCACGGAGAGGAGAAAAGGCTGCCGTGTGCATATCAAGGTCGATACCGGGATGGGAAGAATCGGTATACAGCCGGAGGAGGCGCCGGCGTTGGTCGAAAAAGCCCGGGCTGTTCCGGGAATTACCATGGAGGGTATCTTTACCCACTTTCCCTCCGCAGACGAGGACCGGGATGAGTACTCCCGTGACCAGATCGCACGGTTTAAACAGCTTCTCGACCACCTCGAGAGAAACGGCATGCGACCGGACATCGCGCACATGTGCAATTCTGCCGCCACCCTGAAATTTCCCGAGGCACACATCGACATGGTCAGGCCGGGTATCATGACATTCGGCCTCATTCCCTACCCGGGGAGCGAGAAAACGCTCACGCTCGAGCCGGTCATGTCACTGACGAGTGTCATTACGTTTATCAAGGAGGTGCCCGCCGGGTATGCCATTTCGTATGGCGGAACGCACATCACGACGCGCCCCTCACGGTTGGCCACGGTTCCGGTCGGGTACGGGGATGGCTATAACCGTCACCTGTCCAACCGGGGGAAAGCCCTGGTCAATGGTGTCCCCGTGCCTGTTGCGGGAAGGGTCTGCATGGATCAAACGGTGTTCGACGTCACCGACGCGGGGAAGGTGAGAGAAGGCGATCCCATAGTGCTCATCGGCGAGAGCGGCGGCGCCCGGATTACCGTGGAGGATCATGCGTGTATTGCGGGAACGATCAGTCATGAAATTGTTACCGGCATCACCAGTCGTGTTTCGCGAACCTTTATCCCAGCCTCCTGAATCAGCCTTTCTGTCCGTGGTACGGGGAGCACTGGGTACCGCGGTTCTTGTGGGTAATGCGCGGGGAGAACTCCTTGCCCTGCGTCTCACGATACCGGCAGACATGGTCGCCCGGCAGATCAAAACCCTCTGGGGCACACAGTGTATCCGTGACGCGGCCCCCTTCGGGGAGGTTATCGGCCGGGTGCACGCCTATCTCGAAGGCGATCCGTCACCGATTTCCGCGGTTGTGCGCCCGGTATGGCTGACACCGTTCACTGTCGAAATCCACCGGTTGCTTACCCGGATACCATTCGGAGAAACCTGCCGTTACGGCGACATTGCGGGGGAATTGGGCAATCCCAAGGCGGCCCGTTCGGTTGGCGGAGCGTGCGGGAGAAATCAGGTGCTGGTTGTCGTGCCCTGCCACCGAGTTATCGCCGCAGGAGGACTCGGCGGTTTCGGTGCGGGCCTCGATTTGAAGCGGCGCCTGCTCGCACACGAGCATATCGAAATCGAAACATCGCACAAGCGGAGAAGTTCATGAGCCTGAAAGACATTACCCTGGGACGGTTCGTTTACGGGAAATCATTGCTTCACCGGCTCGATCCGCGGACCAAACTCCTCTTGTTGTTCGTTGTAATGATCGGGCTCTTTGCAGGAAACGGCTGGGCCGCCCTCGGACTGGCGACATGCTGCGCGCTGATCGGCTGCCTGCTCTCGGGCCTGCCGCTGTTGTATCTCCTACGAAGCCTCGTGCCGTTCAAGTGGCTGATCGCCATGACGTTCCTGCTGAATGTGCTGTTCGTCGGGGGCCACATTCTCGTCGAGGCGCCGCTGCCGTACGGTGGCATCACAAGCGAAGGAATTGAACTGGGTCTCCTGTACAGTCTTCGGATCGCGCTTTTAATCCTGCTCGCCTCGCTTCTGACCCTGACTACCCAACCGGTGACCCTCGTGGCGGGAGTGGAGAAGCTGCTCAAACCGTTCGCCGGGATCGGAGGATTCAACCCGCACGAGACCGCCATCGCGATGGTCATCACCATACGGTTCATCCCTGTTCTGCTCGGAGAAGCGGTAAAAATTCAGAAGTCGCATCGTGCCCTCGGCCTCCGTACCGACACGGGCATCGGAGTAAAACTGCGGTCGATTTCACTCATGCTCACACCGCTTTTCGTCTCCGCGATTAAACGCGCCGAAGACCTGGCTGTCGCCATGGATTCACGCCTGTACCGGGGTGCGGCTCAGAGAACACGGTACCATGACACCCACATGAAAAACCTCGACTGGACCGTTCTGGCCGTCGGCATAACGGTTGCCCTTGTCATGGCGTTCGTCTGACCGGGAGACCGCCCGGGTCGATCGATACCGTTGCTGATCATCGGGACCCGTGAAAAAGGCATGTCTTATCCCCTGTCGAAAATGGCGTTATAAATTAAATTAGGATACCATGCCAACGCAGAAAGAAAAAATATTCAAGCTCGTCCTCGAGTATGACGGTTCCCATTTTTCGGGATGGCAGATCCAGCCGAACCAGCGGACGGTGCAGCGGGAAATTGAATCCTCGCTCGAACGGGTGCTGCAACAGCCGGTCAGGATTACCGCGGCGGGCCGCACCGATGCGGGCGTCCATGCATCCGGACAGGTTGCAAGCTTCTCCGCAGCCGCCGATTTCGAACCGGGGAAACTGAAGTACGTCCTCAACAGCATTCTGCCCCGCGATATAACGGTTCTGGACTGCGCCGTCATGCCGCCCGGGTTCAATGCCCGCTTCGATGCCCGCTGGCGAATCTATCAATACACCCTTTCGGAAAGAAAACATTCGATCGGCAGGCATTATGCCTGGCAGGTGAAATACCGTCTCTCGCGGGAACTGCTCGAAGCCGCAGTGCAGCCGCTCGAAGGGGAGTGCAGCCTCGAGGGATTTTCCCGCCGCAACGAGGATGACGTTTATTCGACGATTATATTCAAAAAGGGATGGACGTTCGGGGAAAATTTTCTGATATTTGAGATACGTGCGGTGCGATTTTTCCATCATGCAGTGCGGAGTATCGTTGGAACCGCGGTGGATGTTGCTCGCGGCAAGAAAGCGCCGGATACGCTCCGCACGATACTCGAGACGCGTGATCGTACGCTTACGGGGCCGCTGGCACCTGCCTGTGGTCTCTGCCTTACCCATGTCGAGTACGAGGTGAAAGAGCCATGAATCCGTACCAAAGCAATTCCGATTGGCCATCATACGAAAGACCGACGAAGAAGCGCCGGAGTTATTTCAGTCTCTATCTCCTCCTGTTCGGAGTCATCCTCGGTGTTCTTCTGACAAATACCTTCAGTCCGCTGAGGAAGGAACCGGAGGAGGACCGTTCCTTAGCAGAAATCCAATCGAAATCTGCGGTGAGCGATTCGATTCTCACCGACTATGAAAAAGTGGTTATCTCGGCAACGGAGAAAGCAAAACCAGCCGTGGTTTCGATTTATGTCAAGGGCACCAAGATTTACCGCTATAACAATCCCCTTTTTGACATGTTGTACGGCTATCAGCGAAGAAAAGTCAGGAGCATGGGATCGGGAGTGATTATCGATCCCGATGGCACGATGATAACGAACGAGCATGTTATCCGGGAAGCGAAACATTCGGTCGATCCAAGCATCAATATAGTGCTTCCCGACGGGAGAAGCTTTCCGGCGGAGATCATCCGGGATTATCCCAAGCAGGATATTGCCATACTTTCCATCTCCGGCGACAATCTGCCCTACATCGTTATCGGCTCCTCGGAAAACGTGGTTCAGGGTCAGACGGTACTCGCGATCGGGAATCCTTTCGGTGTCAGTCTGACCGATGGCTTCACCGGTGGTGAGCCGACGGTTACCCGGGGAATTATCTCCGCAACCCGCCGTAATCTCACGCTCCAGCAGGATGGAGAAACGAAGTACTTCAGGAACATGCTTCAGACGGATGCTTCGATCAACGAGGGAAACTCGGGCGGTGCTCTCATCGACCTGCGCGGGCAGTTGATCGGGCTGAACACTGCCGTTTTTACCCAGGGAGCCGGTTCTATCGGCATCGGATTCGCTATTCCCGTGGACCGGATCACCCTCATCCTCGACAGCGTGAAAACGGGCACCAATATCGACAGCAGGAAGAGCGGGATAGGAGTGGAATCCCTGACAGACGAAGTCGCCGAAGCGCTGAACTACCGTGGTGAAGGCGGTGTGATTGCCATCGGTGTCGAGCCCGGGAGCCCTGGTGAAGAGGCGGGTTTCAGGAAGGGTGACATCATCACCGGGATCAACGGATTCAACATTTTCACGGTGGAGCAGGCGAGCAGCATGTTCAGGGGCGCCATTCCCGGAGAAGTGTTTGAATTCAAAGTCTTCCGTGACGGCACGTATCTCGATCTGAAACTGAAGCTCGGAACCCGCGACTGAAGGCCCGTTCGCATGGTGTGGTAGGCCCCTCATTTTTCACGGTGTATGAATCCAGTAACAGGAATGCCACGCAGAGAAGAGGAAAAAACATCTTGGCAAACGTAACTTTTGTGAGTTATATTACTTAAGGTAATAAAAAAATGATGAAACTCGACCCTGATGGATATATAAGCGCCGGCATTTTTTTTGTTCTTGCCACAGCATCGCTCGTTTGTTATTATGCGACAGGATTTTATCCCACGCTGTGGATTTCCGGTCTCTCGGGCATGGGTTTTCTCGCTTGTGCCTGGTTCTTCCGTGATCCGGAAAGGACGGTGGCCGATGTGCCTGTAACGTCAGGGCGCGGAGACGATTCCGATAAAGGCGGCGAGGATGTGATTTCAGCCGCGGACGGTATTGTTCTCGATACCTCCCGGATTAAGGAAGCCGGGTTCGAAGAACCGGTGCTCCGCATCGCGATTTTTATGCGGGTCTACGATGTTCATGTGAATCGCAGCCCGATTTCCGGCACCGTGCTGAAAACCGAACACCGCCCCGGGAAAAAGCATTCCGCGTTTTCCCAGCGGGCTGCATACGAGAATGAGTGCGGCGATACTGACATTGAAACATCTTACGGACTGGTACGGGTAAGACAAATAGCAGGCCTTATAGCGCGCAGGGTGGTGACACGGGTACAGGCGGGGAATATTCTCGAGCGGGGAGATCGTATCGGATTGATACGATTTGGTTCGAGGGTTGATGTCTTTCTTCCGCCGGTCTACGCCCCTGTAATACAAAAGGGTGATTTTGTGCGAGCGGGAGAAACGATCATTGCCCGTTTGACTCTTAACCACGTTGACTGAATCTGACGGAAAGTTGTGGCCGGACTTTGTACAAAATGATGAATAAAAAAATTCTTCCCAGCATGTTTACCCTGGGAAATCTTCTCTGCGGCTTTCTCGCGATCGCCAATACGATCGAGGGATCGAAATCAACCCTCATTCATGCGGCATGGTGGATTATTATCGCCGCACTCTTCGACACCCTCGATGGAAAAATTGCCCGCTTGACCGGCACTGCATCGGCGTTCGGCATTGAGTTCGACTCACTTGCCGATGTCGTTTCGTTCGGTGTCGCTCCGGCCGTCCTGTTCCATAGCTACGTATTCACCGACGCCGGGAATTTCGGATATTTCCTGGCGTTCTGTTTTCTTGCCGCCGGGACGATCCGTCTGGCACGGTTCAATCTGACGGCATCGACGGGGAAAAAAGGGTATTTTACCGGCATGCCCATCCCGGCAACGGCAGGAGTACTGGCGTCGTTTATCCTGTTTTCTGAAAACGTGTGGGTGGGATTTGTCAACTTCGATTTTTGTGTTGCTTTGATCATGTTACTCTCAATCGTCATGGTGAGCAACTTTAAATACAACGCCCTGCCTCGTATCAGTTTTACGACGAAGGGGGATACGGTACGAAGCATATTCTATTTTGCATGTTTCGGTTTGATCGTGAGCTTCCCGGACGAGTTTTTCTTCCCGCTGGGAGTTTTGTACTTGTTTTCCGGGCCCGTGCGTTATTTTACCGCACCGGCTTTCGAGCACGTGTTCCACAAGGTTCATCACCGGTAATGTACTAATTCATAGCGGTTGCGTGTATGAGAGAAAAAAGTATTGCATCGCTCATCGTGACGTTGTTTGTCGGTGTCTTGATCGGAAGTGCACTCGGGCAGCTTCTCGGATTGTTTCTTCCCCCGAATCACATCGTGAAAATGGCGCTCGTTTCTCCGATCTTACCGTACGACTTGGGACCGTGGGATTTGAACCTGATTATCATTGTTTTCACCTTCGGCCTGAAACTGAACATCAATTTTTTCGGTATACTCGGCATAGTCGGTGCCTGGTATTACCATAAATATTCCTATTGATCGAAAAAACATCAGTGCATGGAAACATGTCTGATAAGGAGGTTGTTACCATGTTTGGACTCGGCCCTACGGAACTCATTATTGTATTCCTGGTTATTCTTCTCATCTTCGGCGCAAAGAGGATTCCCGAGATCGCTCAGGGTCTCGGAAAGGGTATTACCGAATTTAAGAAGGCGGCAAGGGACGTTACCAACGAGATAGACTCCGCTGCAAATGCTCCGGTGCAACAAACCCCTCATGTAAAGAATGAGTTAAAGGAAGAAAAACCGGCGAATAATACCACACAGCAGTCATGAAGAGACCGGAAAAACCGGTTTTTCGTCAATCCTTCTCATCGTTCATTATCGTGCCGCTGTGGAACAATCCGTACGTCCCTGTCAGCTGAAACCGGGAGATGCCGTAACCTTTATGCTGGTATCTGTCATACGGTGAAAAAAATGGAGCTATGCCGGAGTGGAATTGTATGAAATGACCGCCCGGGACCTTGCGGTAAGAATCAGGACCGGTGAGGTTTCGTCCGAGGAAACAACCCGCTCCGTCCTCAACAGAATAGAGGACATGGAGCCCGAGATCAATGCCTATATTACGGTCATGGCAGATACGGCTCTCGCGCGAGCGAAGGAGATCGACGCCCTGCGCGCGCAGGGTGAGGATATCGGTCCTCTCGGCGGCATTCCCCTTGGAATCAAGGACGCCATTGTCATTGGCGGGGAACGCACCACCGCAGGATCGCGAATCCTTGAGAATTTCATTCCCCCCTATCATGCCCACGTGATCGAACGGCTCAAGGAAGCCGGTGCGGTTTTCGTCGGCAAGACCAACCTCGACGAATTTGCCATGGGTTCTACCTCGGAGAATTCCTATTTCGGCCCCCCCCGGAACCCGCATAACACGAGCATGGTGACTGGCGGCTCGTCGGGCGGTTCCGCCGCCGCGGTTGCTGCCGGTGAATGTATTGCATCACTTGGTTCCGACACCGGGGGATCCATCAGGCAGCCCGCATCGTTTTGCGGTGTTGTGGGTATCAAACCAACCTACGGCCGGGTGTCGCGCTACGGCCTGATTGCTTTTGCTTCATCGCTCGACCAGATCGGACCGGTGACAAAAACGGTGGAAGATGCCGCCCTCGTCCTGAACACGATTGCCGGCCACGACAGCCGCGACTCCACCTGCCTCGACGCGCCGGTTCCCGACTACCTCGAGAGCGTTGATGCCGATGTGAAAGGCCTCAGGATCGGTCTCCCTGCGGAGTATTTCGGCGAGGGTCTCGATCCCGAGGTGAAGGCACTGACTCTTAACGCGGGAAAGGCCCTCTCTTCGGATGGCGTCGAGATCGTGGACATCTCGCTTCCCAACCTCGAATACGCTATACCGACCTACTACCTTCTCGCCACCGCGGAAGCCTCGGCAAACCTCGAACGCTACGACGGTGTCAGGTACGGACACCGGACCGAAAAACCTGAGAACCTCTACGAAATGTACGCAAAGTCTCGTTCCGAGGGTTTCGGCCCCGAGGTGAAGCGCCGCATCATGCTTGGGACCTACTGCCTCTCCGCCGGCTACTACGATGCATACTATCGGAAGGCACAAAAGGTACGCCGCCTCATTAAGGAGGATTTCGACCGGGCACTCGAACAGGTCGATGCCATTCTCGCCCCGGTTTCTCCAACACCGGCATTCCCCCTCGGTTCCAAACTCAATGATCCGCTCCAGATGTACCTCGCTGATATTTACACCATATCGCTGAACCTCGCGGGACTTCCCGGGATAGCGGTTCCCGCCGGCATGACCAAAGACAGGCTGCCGGTTGGTGTCCAGTTCATGGGGCGTATTCTCGATGAAGGCACGATTATCAGGCTCGCCTCCGCACTGGAGCGCCATGTCGGCAGATTGATGGTTGACAGGGGGCATTCATGAGTCGATACCTTCCCACCATCGGGCTCGAAATCCATTCTCAGCTTGCCACGAAAACCAAAATATTCTGCGGATGCTCCACTAAATTCGGGAGCAATCCGAACACCCACAGCTGTCCGGTCTGCCTCGGAATGCCGGGCGTCCTCCCGGTACTGAACCATGATGCGGTGGAACTTGCCTTGCGTCTGGCACTGCGTCTCGAGGGCACCATCCAGCACAAGAGTTACTTCGCCCGTAAGAACTACTTCTACCCGGATCTGCCCAAGGGATACCAGATCAGCATGTTCGAGTTTCCCCTGATTCGCGGCGGGCACCTCGATGTCGATACCGACCGCGGCACAAAAGCCATCCGGATCAACCGAATACACCTCGAGGAGGATGCCGGTAAACTCATTCATGAAGAGGGACAGACAGGGTCGCTCTTCGATGTCAACCGCTGCGGCGTCCCACTCGTTGAAATCGTAACCGAGCCCGATTTTGAGACGATTGATGAAATCAGCCAGTTTCTCAATAAACTCAAGGAAATCCTGATTTTCTCCGGTGTTTCCCACGGCAATATGGAAGAGGGGAATATCCGTGTCGATACGAACATTTCCCTTCGTCCGGAAGGTCAGGACGAACTCGGCACCCGCACCGAGATCAAGAACATGAATTCCTTCATGAATGTGGCAACCGGTGTGACCATTGAGATTGAGCGCCAGACCGACGTGCTGGAAAGCGGGGGTGCAATCGTGCAGGAAACCCTCCTCTATGATGCGGTGAGCGACAGGATTTCGACCATGCGCTCTAAGGAAGAGGCCCATGATTACCGGTACTTTCCGGAACCCGATCTCGTTCCCGTTTTCGTCGACGATGCCTGGATCGAACGGATCAGGGATGAACTTCCCGAACTGCGCGATGAACTGATCTCACAATTCCAGCATGCGTATGGCATACCCGACTATGACACGGAGATACTGACCTCATCGCCGTCGATCGCACACTACTACACCGCGGTGGTCGAGGCAGGCGCCGACCCGAAGAAGGCCTCCAACTGGGTTATGGGCGAGGTATTGAGGATTCTGAATGAAACCCAGCTCGATCCTAGCGAATTCAAGGTCAGACCACCCATGCTCGCGTCCCTGCTTGCCATGATCGGCCGGGGGACAATCTCCGGTTCGATAGGCAAGACGGTATTCGATGAAATGGCGAAAACCGGCGACTCACCGGAAAAGATTGTCGCCGAAAAGGGGCTGACACAAATATCGGACAAGGGCGAACTTGAAAGAATCGTCCGCGAGGTGATCGAGGCGAATCCGGGCGAAACCGAGATGTTTCGTGCCGGCAAGAAAAAGCTGCTCGGATTCTTTGTCGGCCAGGTAATGAAGGCAACCGGCGGAAAAGCAAATCCCCGGGAAGTTAACGCCATCCTCCAGGAGCTGCTCACATGAAGACTCTACGATTGACACCATCCATTGCGCTATTGCTCTTTATCACTGCCGGCACGTTCTGCCTCAGCGGTACAGCAGGTGCCCGGAGCATCAACGACGGGATCGGCAGGACGAGCTTCGCCTGGCTGAAATCCATATCGGACGCCGGCATTACCGCCACCGGCGAATGTCTCTCAACACGGGACGGCGCCTCCGGGCTTCTCGTCCATCCGGCCGCGGTGACCGGTATCGAACGGGGTACCGCCAAGTTGAGCTATGTTTCTCACTATATCGATACCCAGTACGGCTCGGTCGGGTACGCCGGGAAACTGCGGGACCGCTACGTGGGATTACGCGTGATGTACCTGAACTATGGAGAGTTCAACGGCAGGGACATCAATAACGAACCAACCGGCACCTTCACCGCCGGGGACATGGGTCTGACCCTGAATGTCGGTAAACAGCTCAGGGACGATCTCAAGGTGGGCGTAATGGTCTCTTATCTCACCTCGAAGATCGAGGATTACACCGCCCAGGTGGTCACCCTCGATATCGGGGCGATCTATTATCCTCCCTTCAAAGGATTCACCGTGGGAGCGGTCCTCATGAACATGGGAAAGATGATAAAAGGCTATTCGAGCGGCTACGAGGAAACCCTGCCGGTGTACCTCGCTGTCGGCGTGCGGAAAAAACTCGACCATGCGCCGTTTACCCTCTTCTCCGACATCATATTCCCCAACGACAATGACATCGCCTATGCCTACGGGGTGGAAGCGTCGGTGAGAGATGTTCTCTTCCTGCGGGCGGGAACGAAGAGCCGGGGAAAGATCAATGCGGTGAAGCAGAAGACCACAACTGATTTCTCAGCCATACCGACCTTCGGCTTCGGTGTCGAACTCGACCGATACCGTTTCAACTACGCGTACTGTCCCGACGATACCCTCGAAGACATTCACAAGATAACAATCTCCACCAAAATAAAGTAGCCCGCACCCCTCTGAATACTTTCAGCCGGGCTATCCCGGAACGGGCGGCGCTTAATCTATCTTGATCTTGTGAATCTTCTTGTATTCTTCCAGAGAAGCATCGAGCGTTTCAATTTCTGCCTTTATTTTCTCGTTCGACGCGATATCGGGTCCAAGGTCGATGAATTCATTATAGTAAATCGATTCGAGCTTACCCTTCTCCGGTGAAGCGGCCTGTTGATTCCGAATGAGATATTCTTTTGCGGTCAGGTTCCGGAAATGGGTATCACCGTCAACAACCTCCATCGCGATCAATCCCAAAACACGACCACCGTCCGGGCACCGCACTATGAGCGTTTTGTTCCTCGTGATCGGCTGGAATGCCTCGTGGTTCGATGTCGGTGTATGATAGCCGTTGTGACTGTGGATGACCAGATCGATACCGTCAACCTGATCCACCAACTCGTTCACCTCGTTTTTGCTCATGTAGGCGAGGGCGATGACGAGATCGGTTTCACCCTTGAGTTTATCGACCTCTCGCGCTGCTGCTTCCATGGGATCGAGCACCTCGAACGGGGAATCTTCTCCATAGAGCGGCGCACCCATGAAATTGTCGGCCATGATTCCGAAAATCCCAACCTTCGCCGTACCTTTCTCGACCGTTATGTCCGGGGTAAAGATTTGCTCACCGGATGCCCGCCGGATCAGGTTCGCCGACAGCCACGGGAACGAGGTGGCTTTATCGATGACCAGGAGGGAATCGATACTATTCGCCAGATCGTAATTCGACACGTTCACACCATCGATTCCGATTTCATCCATGATCCGTGCCATCAACGGGGTAATACGCCTGAACACGTAATCGGTGGGAGGTGCGAGAAAATTGGACGGAAAGAGCACAGCGCCGGAATCGAGCACGAGCAGGTTCTCCGAATATTCACGAATACTATTGATAACGGTGTCCCGCCGGTAAAGCCCGCCCATCGGGGGTCTGCAACCGCAGGGATTCTTCCTGCCGCCAATATTGCCGCTGTACACGATGGTAATTTTTTCAATCTGGCCAGGAGATTTACCCGAGCAGGACGAGAGTAGAACATAGACCGCTACCATGATCACGAGTACTGCTTTCTTCATCCGGTGATACTCCTTGAAGTTAAAATGACTTGATAAACCTGAAGGATGCTGGGGGAGATGGTGTATCAGAAATTCCAGTATCTTCGTTCTGTCTTGATATACTTTTTCAATCTTTTCGAGCGGTTTGTGTTGAATCGGCCGTACTTGTCTTCGATATCGAGTTTCCCGATCAGGTTGTATATGTCCTTTGACGCCCCGCATCCGGGGAACTGGAGCACGAAGGGCATCATGAGTTCCGAAGCATCGACAACGTGCGAGTCATCTCGCACCATGCCGAGGTATTCCATTGAAACACCGAGGTACTTTTCGGTCAATGCCGCGAACTGCAAGCCCTCCCGCTCCTGGTTGAACCGCCTGAGACGGTTCATGATGATCTTGGGCTGAAAGTTTCCTAGCCGTTTCCGTATCACCGCAGCCGATTTCGGTTCGACCGCATCGATGCGCACGAGGAGATCGGGAATGGCGAGGCTTCCTTTCTTATTGTTCCGGCCTTCCTTCACAATAAGATCGTAGATACGTGAGCCCTTTTTGAACTCCCGTTCGATCATCCGGTAGACCACACTCTTTAAAAAAGAGTATGCGTTGATTTTCGAGGTCGGCTCAGGATTGCAGATGACATAGCCCTCGCTCGACATAACGAAAAAATCGAGGGTGTTAAAATTCGTTCCGGCACCGAGATCGAGCAGGACATAGTCGGCCTCCAAAAGGTCGAGATGCCGCTTGAGCCTCACTTTACTCTGAAAAGGAATGTTGGCAATACCGATCATGTCGCTTCCGCCGCTGATGAGGCGCAGATTTTCACTCGGCGTCGGGAGCAGTATCTGGTTGAGATTCTCGACTCGACGATTCAGAAAATCGGACAGGGTAAGCCGGGGTCGCTTGATGTTCAGGATCGTGTGAAGATTGGCACCGCCCAGGTCGGCATCGACCAGAATCACCCGGTATCCCATTGTCGAGAGGGCAATACCGATATTGGCGGTCAGGGCGGTTTTCCCCGTGCCGCCTTTTCCCCCGGCAAAGGTCCAGACTCTCTTGTTGGTCGTTTCCTGGAGAATGTATATTATATCTTCACTGTCATCAGCAATTTGGATCTCTTCAGTCATAATACACCACTAGCTCACGGCATCCACCGGTATGCAGAGCCGATATCAACGCGAACAGCACACTCGTTCCCCTCTTTAAATCCGTTATGGTCGGGGAAGAGCGAGGAATGATCTTTCCCTATAATACTTCGGCAGAAATCAATACTATCTTTAACGTTTAAAACAGGTTAAAACCCCCAAAAAACGCACCGTGCAAGTCCCCGGTCCGTGCTGTCGGCACGCAAAAAACCACCGGAACGGAGGGATACCCGGCTACTTGATCGCCTTGACAATAAACTGGATATTCCGCGAGCCACGCCATTCATTTTCCTCTACATTGTAGAGGATCTCGATCGGCGACTGGTTCCCCGAAATCCTTTTCAGGTGCTCTCCCATGTTGAATGCAATCGCATCAAAGGTGACATAGCCGTTCGTCACCTTGAACTTGAGGTGGTTGTTTCCCACGATCCTCGGATTATTCACCACGCGGAGATTACGCGAGCGAAAGATCGGCACCGGATTGCTCTCGCCGAAAGGCGACAGCTTTTCGAGAAACTTGATCATATTCGAATCATGGCACGTGATATCGATCTCGGTATCGATCATGATGACCGACCTCGGGATACCGGCGGTCATTTCACGCTTCATGATCTTGCCGAAGCGCTCTTTCAATTCTTCGATTTTATCAGAGTCAATGGTCAGGCCGACAGCGTACTTGTGTCCCCCGTAATTTGTCAGGATTTCCTCGCATTCGCTGATTGCGGTGCAGATGTCAAAACCCTTGATGCTCCTCGCCGAACCTTTGCCGATGCCACCCTCGAGGGAAATAAGAATCGTGGGGGAATTATAGCGTTCCACAATTCGTGAAGCCGCAATACCGATCACTCCCTGGTGCCAGTTCTCCGAGGCAAGGACGATGCCGCCGGCTCGTTCCTCAATGTCGAGGGATTTTAACATGGCATCGGCTTCGACGAATACCTGATCGTTCATCTGACGGCGTACGGCATTCTCCTTTTCGATCTCGTCGGCAATCTTGAGCGCTTTCAGCCAGTTATTGGAAATCAGCAGTTCCACCGTCTTCGAGGCCGTGGACAAGCGGCCCGGAGCGTTGAGTCTCGGTGCAAGTATGTGAATGATGTTGCTGGAATTCACCTTCCCCTTATGGGCTCCGGAGACCTCCATGAGCGCGGCAAGCCCGGTGTTCGCTGTCTCTCTCATGCGCCTGATGCCGAACTTCGTCAGTATCCGGTTCTCGTCAACCAGGGGAACCACATCGGCCGCCGTCCCCAGCGCCACGAGATCGAGTTCATCATACAGTTCCTCGAGATTCAATCCCATGTCTGTATACAGCCCCTGGAGCAACTTGAACATAACACCAACCCCGGCGAGTTCGCGGAACGGATAGCTGCTGCCCTCGGTTTTCGGATTGATAATCGCCATGGCATCGGGAATCTCCGACTGGGGCTCGTGATGGTCGGTTATAATGAAATCGATGTTCTTGCTTCGTGCATCCAATGCTCCATCAAAAGCGGTGATACCGGAATCGACAGTCAGGATAAGGGAGGCCCCGACTTTGCTGGCAGCGTCGACCCCCCCGGTTGAAACGCCGTACCCCTCCTTGAACCGGTTGGGGATGTAGTAACTGACACGCGCACCGAGGTTCGACATTACGCGCAAAAAAAGCGACGTCCCGCACACACCATCCACATCATAGTCGCCCAGAATCATGATGTGCTCGCTGTTGCGGAGCGCCACCTTCAGCCGCTCGATGGCGACACCCATGTCTCTGAAAAGAAACGGATCGCGCAGATCGTCGAGCGAAGGATTGATAAAGGCCTCCGCTTCCTTGAACGCATTTATTCCCCGGGTCGCCAGTATCCGGGCAAAATAATCCGGCATGGGGCGTTCATTGATCAGACGTGTCACCGTCCGTTCAACTGCCTGGTCGGGCATCACCCATTGTGGTTCAAAATAGTCCATATTAGAATTCATACTTCATGGTTAAGGTTATATAATCACGTATCCGGACGGGATACTTTTCGGTCTTCCTGATAATTCGCCGGGCAGAAATCACGACATCGTACTCACCATGCTCATTTTGAAAGAGTTCGCATTTCATACCGTACGTCTGGTCAACCTCGCGCCGGATGAGCCTATCCAGGTCGACGCTGGTATCGCGACGAATCTTGTATTCGTACACCGGGGTGACAACCAGCCATTCGGCAACGGCATGCTCGATTGAAATATTACCGAACCGCCGCATCCCTTCCTCGATAGGAAGCTTTCTGCCCTCCCTATCCAGGTTTCCGTAATCGTTCTCCTCGAACTTGAATCCCAGTAAAATGTGTGTTCGGGGAGAGATCGCGGTGTCAACCCACGTTTCCGAAGAAACCCTTCGCGTTATGTTGCTCCTGAGTACGGCGCCCGTTTCGAAATCATAGTCCATACTGTTTGCATAGACATTCACCGTGTGCCGCACACGCGCCGCCCTGGCAGGTGTATACACGAGCGAAGGAGATAACTGGTAAGTTTTTATCCACTTGTTTTGTGATGACTGGGAAGCATCAATATTTACATAATGCGTTTCTAAAACGCGAAAGTCAAGTCCCGTCTGAAAATTATTCGTGAAACGATGAGAATGATAGATCCCGGTCTCGTACTTTAGCTCGTCGCGATCGTTCAGGACGGCGTCCGGTGTATCGATTCTCGTGCGTTTGATCCAGCTGTTTATTGATACGCTGTCGGCATGACCGATACCAACTTCCATCGAACCCCGGAGAGAGACATCCGTCTGTGTCCGGGAGTACCTGCTGTTTTCAACCGCATTATCATTGCGGACATAACCGGCGGTCACATCCGCGAGCACCCGCCGTGCAAGCCCCCGTGTAAGCCGCAGGTTAAAATCCTTGATAGTCCCCCGCGAGTTTTTACGGTACTTTGAGGATTCACGAAGGTTGTTCCCCGAATCGTCGACCCGCTTCTTCCCCAGGCCGATATCGAGGGCCATGGCGGTTTTTTTACGTGCGTTCATGAAACTCCCCCGGGCGAGCGACAGGGTCAGGTTCTGCTCAATGCGGTCACGTTCCTCGATGTTTTTCCGTTCGCCGATATCGGAGTAGTACCCCCTCGAACGGCGGCTGTCTTCGAGACCGAGGGCGATATTTGCCAGCCGGTGCGTATACACGATATCGCTCCGGAGCCGGCTCCGGTCATTCGACCGTTTCAGGGTTGACGTTGTCCCGCCGACATTCACCGTCGTATAGACGTTTTGGTAAGGATTTCCGTCATAGACCATTTTTCCGTTGACACTGGTGCCTTCATCCTCGTTTTCAAAACGGCGGTCATATAACCGGCCGATGACGCCGGTGATTCCGAGATCACGAGAGGGCCGGTATTTCACGGTGCCATCGACATTCGTGGTCAAAAGTGATTTCCCGTACCTGCTCAGGGTATCGCGATTCCAGTCTTCGCGGGCACTGACACCCAGGGTGAGTTTTTCACTCAGCCGGTAGTCAAGCCCGGCCCGGTTGAAAACGCTGTCGTACCAGCGATCCTTGTAGCCGGAACCGGTTGCCTGGTTGAGCGAACTGGAGAGGTTGCTGTCAACGTCGATCGTCAACCTGTCCGCCGGGTGAATCCTTGCCGTGTTCATCGTTCGCCACGTCAGGACCTTGTCGTTCTGACGGAAACTCATTTCGCCGAGTTTCGGTTCCGGTTGCCCGGGAGTACGCGTGCCAGCCTGCTCGTCGCCCCAGACGAAAATGAACGTCAGGTAGACCAGGCTCGCGACCGGAGTTCCCTCTCTCTTCGCCGGCTTGAACTTTGTCGCGCGCGCCGCGTTCAGTGAAACATCGTGAAAGACATCCGGGCCCTTGATTATCTCGGCCTTCTCAATGTCACCCTGTTCGTTGACAAGCACGCTGACGATGACTGTACCCTCGAGACCGGCCCGTTCGGCCTGATCGGGATAAGCGGGAAGCACTTCCTCGATCCTGTAGGGAAGGTTCTCGTCGTCATCGTCCGTCTCATACCCGGAGGTGCCGGTCGAATCCGCAGGGTCGGCCACCTGTGAGTAGACCTGGGAGGAATATGCCGCGGGTGCACCTCCCACCGTGATAATCACGGCACAGAGCAGGAAAACAGCCCGTGCAGTACGCATGTCCATGACTCCCGCCACGTTCCAGTAACCTGTACCATCATGAAAATCCCCGTTGTGCTCCGCCGCGATACGAACGCACCTGAACGGAACATGGCTGCCGTTCGGAGAGAACGCATAAGGAATGTATTCGTCTGCTTGCTCCAAGTCACATGCCATCGAAGGGTGTGGCCGTTTGTCCTCAGAGCATTCCGGCAACGGCATTGCTGAACAGAACGAAACTGCCGACATCAACTTCTTCCGGCCTCGCTGTCGGCTCGATTCCTGCCGAGGAGAGAATGTCCAGCGCGTCAGCTTTCCCGATCCCCCGCGAAACCAAGTAGGGAACGAGCGTGTTGCGCACCATCTTGCGACGGTGCCTGAATGCAGTGCCGGTTACCCCGTAAAAAACTCCTTCATTTTTCAGGGGATACCGAAGCTCTTCACGAAAATCGAGCGAGATAACACTCGACACAACCTCCGGCGGCGGTGAAAAAGATCCCGGATTCACATCGAACAGTCGGCGCCCTTCCGCACACAGCGCCAGATTCACTGTCGTGAGCCCGTAATCCTTCGACCCGGGCTGTGCGAGCAGCCGTTTCGCAACCTCTCTCTGCACCATGAGAACTGCTTCCGAGACCAGCGCGCGTTTTCGGCAGAGGAGATCGATGATCGGGGTTGAAATATAGTACGGTAAATTTGATACGACCTTGATTCTGCGCGAAATACCGTGAAAAAGCCGGTCAAAATCGACCGTGAGAATATCGGCTTCAACGAGCCTGAATCCCGGCTGTTCAACAAACCGCGCGGCCAAATACCGGACAAGTTCTCTGTCAATCTCGACAGCGGTGACCGCGCAATCCCGTTCGAGCAACCGGCCGGTCAGGATTCCTCGCCCGGGGCCGATTTCCAGGACGATGTCGTTCGCGGTAAGCCCGGAATGCTCGACAATCCTGTCCGCAACACGGGCGTTGGTCAGAAAATGCTGCCCCAAACTTTTTTTCGGCCGGTGGATATCTTTCACGTGCACACCTACACTCGCTTAACCGGCGCCGGTGAGCCATCGAATGTACCCGGCGGATATGTACTCATGTACGTCCGCCTGTTCAACGGCATCATCCCGCGCCGCAGGTGATCACCAGGGATGCCCGATCCCGTCGACTAGGGTATCTCGAACAGTTCGCGTGCGGAGGCACCGGTGACTGCGATGACTTCATCGACATCGCGCCGCATGACATCGGCCATCTTCCCGGCCACTTCGGTGAGATACGCCGGCTCGTTTCGTTTCCCACGGTACTTCTGCGGCGTAAGGAACGGCGCATCGGTTTCGAGCAGGCACCGCTCGAGCGGCACCGCACGGGCAACCGCCACCCTATCGGAATCACGGTAGGTCAACGGCCCGTCGAACCCGATATAAAATCCCATAGACACCACTTCCCGGGCAAATTCGGGAGAGCCGCCGAAACAGTGAAACACGCCGCGGAGTCCGCTGAACGCCGCCCTCCCTGTGAGCGCGATACCCTCCTCCTCTACATTGCGGAAGTGGATGATAACCGGCAAATCCAGTTCCCGCGCAAGCGCAAGCTGGCCCCGGAAGGCACGTACTTGGACATCCTTCGGAGAGCGGTCACGGTAGAAATCGAGGCCTATCTCGCCGACAGCCACGACACGGGTATGTTCGGCGAGACGTGCGATCTCGAGGCTGTCGCCCGGGAGAGACTCGGCGGTGCTGTTCGGGTGGATTCCCACAGCGGCGTAAACCGATTCGTATGTTTCGGAGAGTTTCCGTGCCTTCTTCGAGGTGGCAAGATCGCAGCCGGGATTGATGATGCATGCTATACCCGCCTGCTCAGCCCGCGCGACGACTTCATCACGGTCTCTATCAAAATCCTTAAAATCGAGGTGTGCATGTGTATCAATCAGCACCTCAGCTCACCTGCGTCCCGGGAACAACCCCGCTGCCGGGCGAAAGAAGCGTCAGCGTGTCGCCGTCCACTGCAGCAAGCACCATCCCCTCCGAGAGCTCTCCCATCATCTTGCGCGGTTTGAGATTGGCGACAAAAACGACCTGTTTCCCGGTGAGATCATCGGGTGACAAGTGCTTCGCGATACCGGCAAGTACCTGCCTGCCGACAAGCCCGTCGTCAATTGAGAGGCGCAGCAACTTGTTTGAACCCTCGACTTGTTCGGCCCGGGTAATCGTTCCCACCCGTAAATCGAGCTTCATGAAGTCTTCGAACTCGATTGTTTCTTTTACCGGCTCGATTTCCCGTGGTTCAACTACAGCTTCCGACGCTCGTTTTTCCGGTTCCATCGGTTGTTCCCCTTCTCCCCTCTTCACTTCGATTCTTGGAAAGAGTGCTCCTGTTTTCTCTATTTTTTTCCCCTTGGGCGGCTCGGGTAACGTTGTGAGATCACCGAGCTTCACTTCAGTGAACGGTTTATCAAATCCGATACTCTCCCAGATGATCGGCGCGCTCTCTGGCAGGTACGGCCCGATAAGAACGGCAAAGGCACCGATCACTGCGGCAAGATCATAGAGAACACCGGTAAGCTCGTCCTTCCGCTCCGGGTCCTTGGCAAGTTTCCAGGGAGCTTTCTCCTCGATGCGGCGGTTCGCCATACGAACGAGGTCCCATGCCCGGTCGCATGCGCCGGAGAGATCATAGCGCTCGATTAACCCGGTCCAATCCTTCGCAATCTGCGGAAACTTCACGGATACGGCATCATCCGGAAGCGTCACGTCGACGGGAAATTCGCCGTCGAGGTACTTCTCGATCATGGTGCTCGTCCGGCTCAGAAGGTTGCCGAGATCGTTTGCGAGATCGCTGTTGTACCGCTCGATGAATCGATCATACGTGAAATCACCATCCTGGCCGTACACCACCTCCCTGAGCAGGAAGTACCGGAGCGGATCAGCGCCGTAGACGTTCACGATGTCGAGGGGAGAGACGACGTTGCCGAGGCTCTTAGACATCTTCTCCCCGCTGTGGTAAATGAATCCGTGCCCGAAAACCGACCGCGGCGCCTCTATGCCTGCGCTCATGAGCATCGCGGGCCATATGACGCAGTGGAAACGGGTGATGTCTTTCCCGATGACATGGAGGTCGGCCGGCCAGTAGGTCTCGAAGAGCGTCTCGTCATCACTCCCGAAGCCCAGCGCCGAGATGTAATTGATGAGCGCATCAAACCACACGTACACGACGTGGCCGGGATCATCGGGCAACTGGATTCCCCAGTCGAATCCGGAGCGGGAAACGCTGATGTCCTCAAGGCCGCTCTCGATGAGCCTGGCTATTTCGTTGCGGCGCGACTCCGGCCGGATAAAATCCGGATCAGCCATGATCTTTTCGAGGAGCGGTTCACCGTATTTCGAGAGCCGAAAAAAGTAGTTTGTTTCCTCTATCCATGACGGCTCCGTAAGGTGATTGGGACATTTCCCGTCGACAAGGTCCTTCTCCTGTATGAAGGACTCGCAGCCCTCGCAGTACCAGCCGCGGTAGTCTGCGGTGTAGATATCTCCTGCGTCCTGGATGCGCCTGAACAGCTCGGTGACACTCCTGTGGTGGCGTTCTTCCGTGGTGCGGATGAAATCGTCATACGAGATCGAGAGATTTTTCCATATCTCCTCGAAAAGTGGAACCATCCTGTCGCAGTAATCCTGGGGTTCCCGACCCTCCTCGACCGCCTTTTTTTTCACATTGATCGAGTGCTCGTCCGTGCCCATGCAAAACCGGACATCGTAGCCGAGAAGACGCTTGGCGCGGGCGATACAGTCCGCGGTAATTTTTTCATACGCCGTACCGATGTGCGGCAGGCCGTTAATGTAGTCGATGGCGGTTGTTATATAGTATTTTTGCATCAGGTATTGTTTTCTTCTCTTTTCGAGGTATGTGTCGAGTTATTCGGTTCCGGCTCCGGTTCTCTTCTCTTCGCTTTCCCGATAGCTATGACCGTGAAACCGGCGATATCGTGGATCGTTACCGTTTTTTCCCGTCCATCCTCTTCCTTGAGTATGAGACCTTCTGAAAAGATATCGATCTTGAGCACCTCGTACCGATTCCCGTCATGCTCGATGACCGATCCCTCCGAAGGCAGCGTATCCGTCTGCCCCTTGTAAAAATCCTCCTCGAAGGCTAGGCAGCACATCAGCCTGCCGCACAGGCCGCTGATCTTTGACGGGCTCAGACTCAGATTCTGATCGCGCGCCATCTGGCTGGTGATCGGCTCGAACTGGTTCAAAAAAGTCTTGCAGCACAACGAGCGTCCACAGACACCCAGACCGCCGAGACGCCGCGCTTCGTCACGCACGCCGATCTGGCGGAGCTCTATCCTGGTCCGGTACTCGGCCGCCAGATCCTTGACGAGCTCCCGGAAATCGATCCGCTTGTCGGCGGTGAAATAAAAACATATCTTGTTGCCGTCAAACTGGTATTCCACATCGACAAGTTTCATCTTGAGTTCGTGATTTTCAACCTTTACCTTGCAGACCTGGAAGGCTTCATCTTCCTTCCTCCGGTTGTCCATCAGTATCTGGATATCGGTGTAGGTGGCACGTCGAAGAATGCTTTTCATATCCTTGGCATCGGGAAACATCGCCTTATCGATATACCGGATGAAACGGCCTATATGTTCCCCGCGGTCAGCCTGGACGATGACAAAGTCGAGGGGTTTGACCGGGATGCGGTCCGGGCTCAGGAAGTAATCTCTCCTGCTGCCCTTGAACTCGATCTCGTAGACCTTGATGCCGCCAGCAGATCCGGTGCTACGCTTGCAGGTAGGTATCGTGTATTCCATAAAAAACCATTGTCATAATTGTTGAAACGTTTACGTTGCGGCCTAGCATTTCCAAGCCTTCTTCCAGTTGTAATGAGAGCCTGTTGAGAGAAACTATATCTGTTCTTTTGCTTAGACCGGTTATCGAGTCATTGTCCATACCTTCCAAAAGGGGCATGCCGAGCTTGCGCTTCAAAACCGACCTCGTGCACATTGAAAATCCATTGATCAGTTCCTCCGCCTCAATGATATCACGGGACATGGCAAATGAAAACGCCTGGGATACGGCATCGTCCAGGCCGCCGCCGGCAACCGTTCGGTACAAATCAACCGAGTGTGAAAGCACATCGGCCTTGTTCTCGAAAGCCAGGGCCTTTGCTGTTTTCAGGCTCCCCCCAGCCTCACGCGCATACGCTGCCGCGCTCTCCGGGTCGACCGAACAGTGTTCCTCAAGATAGGCCTGTATCTCATCCACACCCAGCCGCCTGAACCGAACGACCGAAGACCGTGAAACGATCGTCGGCAGGACCGACGAAAGCCGCTCGGTGGTCAGGAGAAAGTGCACACCGTCAGGAGGTTCTTCGAGGATTTTCAACAGCGAGTTCGATGTCGCCTTGTTCAGCCGCTCGGCATCGAGAATAACACAGACTTTCCGCCCGCCCTCGAAGGAGCTTTCCAGGAGCCGGTCATGGACTTCATTGACGAGATCCCTGACAATCTGTTTGTTCTTTTCGTAGCGTACGGGCGCATACGGCTCATATGCAAGGAGCTCCTTGTGTTTCGCGAACTCCTCCACCCACTGCCCCCGATCACCCGCATTTTTCGGCCACGGCCTGAACGGGAAGAGAAGGTGCAGATCCGGATGCTCGAGTTTCGACGCCCGATAGCATGCATTGCATGAGACGCACCCGGATTCGAGACCATGCTCGCAGAGCAGCATACGGGCGAATTCGAAAGCGGTCTCCCCCTTCCCGACACCATACGGCCCAGCGAAAAGGAGGGTATGAGGAATCGCTCCGGAAACCGCCATTGCATCGAGATTGTTTCTGGCGCGTTCCTGACCGACAATTCCATTAATCATCGTTCAAATCCTTTTCATTCGGGAAGGCGATGATTCCCCACAACCAGAGCGGGCTCTCCCTCCGGTAACGCCATAATGTCACAATAAGATAACAAAATAATCATGATAACCCAATAATTAAATTCCCGGCATATCTCATTTTCTCTTCCTCAGTTCTTCGGTTGCCGGAAGTCACTAACCGGGATGATTGCCGTTTTCCGAATGTCGATGAAAACTTCACCCGTGCTGTGACGATCATGTACCATCTCCGTGATTTTTTACTTGCGTCCGGAGAGAAAACAGTGTAATAAACAGGAAAGAACCTTTCGTTTCGACATTCACCGGTTGACCGGGCAATCACATGAGAATTCTCCTCGTAAATCCAAACCGCTACCGAACACCGCCGACACCCCCGCTCGGGCTCTCCCATCTCCTCAGCGGCCTTGGCGACTCCCGGCACGAGGGGAGAATTGTCGACCTCTGCTTCGAGGATGATCCCGCCTCATCGCTCGACCGGGTGATCGGGGAATTCAAGCCCCACGTGGCGGGATTCACCATCCGTAATATCGACACGTGCATATACGATAATAACGTGTTCTTCCTGGACGATATCAGGGAGCTTGTCACCCGTGTGAAGGCGCACGGTATCCCGGTCATCGCCGGCGGGGCGGGCTTCTCCTTCTCACCCCGCGCCATCCTGGCCTACCTCTGCGCCGACTACGGTGTCAGCGGCCCCGGTGAACGCGCGCTCGTCAGATTTCTTGACCTGTTCTCTTCGGACACGCCGCCGCCAGGAACCATCCTCAACGGCTGGGAGACCGATATCGCCCCCGATTTCACGGTGGACAGGAACGATAGCATCGACTACGCACGGTACACGGCTGACCGGGGCCTTCTCGGTTTCGAAACGAAAAAAGGCTGTGCCGAGGGCTGTGCGTACTGCATGGAGCGGAAGAAAAAGCTCATCTACCGCAGCCCGGACGCGGTCGTCAGGGAACTCGCCGAACTTGCCGAACGCGGCTTTACTTCCTTCCATCTTTGTGACACCGAATTCAACCAGGACCTCGGACACTGCACCGCTTTTCTCGAAACACTGATACACAAAGGACCGTCCATCTCCTGGGCGCTCTACATGAAAAGCTTCCCGTACAGCGAAGAATTGTTTCGCCTGCTGAAAAAGAGCGGGGCCGACCTGGTCACCCTCTCTATCCCGACCGGCGGGAATGCCCTCGAGCATGCAGAGACCATGTGCAATATCGCACGTTCGTACGACATCAAGCTCGCAATCGACCTTTTACTCGGGTTCCCCGGGGAATCGCGCGAGGACTCACGGCGTACCATCGAGAAACTGCGAACGATACGTCCCGATACGGTGGGCATCGTCAGCACGTTCCGCCTCTACCCGGAACTACCGCTCACGCAAACCATCACCGGTTCACCGGAGCACCGGAAACACCTGAAGGGTGCGCTCGATAACAATCCTGACTACATTCAGCCGGTCTTCTATAACCACCTCTCACTCGAAAACCTGCGCGAACTCATCGACGATGATCCCCTGTTCAAGATCGAGGGTTTCGAACAAACGAGTAATTACGAGCGCCTGTAACCGACCGAAAACCACTGCCGTAACGACCCGCCGAATCCGTTCGCTCTCCCTTTTTTCCATCCCGGCAAAACCGGCGGCATGACAGGACGATAGAATCCCGAAACTCCCTCCGCAGCGGGATACAACTCCCGGCGACGGGCGGCGGCGAAAAACGAGGGATGCCGCGAAAAAAAACCTGCTTGGGTTTGGTCGAAAATTTTGCTATATATTCGAAGTCCCGTGCAACCAGTCTACCGATGGAACGGGTAATGAGGACCGGTGATGTCCCGTACTGTTTCCGGGTGCCGGGCTGTACCGGAACACCAGGGGGGGATCGAGGCTTATGCGCGAGACGCTGGCCTGATCTGCTGCCGAACCCTGTTTATTCGCATGCGTGAAAATTCTAACAATACATGACTGTCTCCCCGCATATCCGGAGGTCGAATTATGGCACACACCACCTATGTGATCGGGCTCGATTACGGCACCGATTCAGTCCGCACGGTCATCGTCGATGCGTCGAACGGCGAGGAAATCGTATCGCACGTCCACAGCTACACCCGCTGGAAGGACGGTCGGTACAGCGATCCCTCGAAAAATCAGTTCCGCCAGTCGCCGCTCGACTACCTCGAGGGACTCGAGATTACCATCAAGAAATCGCTCGCGCAGGCACCCCCGGGAACCGCGGAGAACATCCGGGGCCTGTCGGTTGACACCACCGGCTCCACTCCAGTCGCTGTCGACAGGAACGGTACCCCGCTCGGTCTTTTGCCAGAATTCGAGAATAATCCCCATGCCCAGTTCATCCTCTGGAAGGATCATACCGCGGTGGCTGAGGCCGAGGAGATCAACCAGGTTGCACGCACCTGGGGAGGAACCGATTTTACGCAGTATGTGGGCGGTGTCTATTCATCCGAGTGGTTCTGGGCGAAGATCCTCCATGTTCTCCGTGAGGATCGAACGGTGCGAGAAGCAGTCTTCTCCTGTGTCGAACACTGCGATTGGATTACCGCGGTGCTGACTGGTGAGACCGATCCGCTCACCATCAAGCGAAGCCGCTGTGCAGCGGGCCATAAAGCCATGTGGCACGAGTCCTACGGCGGCCTGCCCTCGCGGGACTTTCTGGTCAAAATCGACCCCCTGCTCGACACGTTGCTCCCGGGCCTCTATCGTAAGACGTATACCTCTGATGTCAGGGCCGGCGGGCTTTCACGCGAGTGGGCGGAAAAACTCGGCCTTCCCGAAGGTATCGCAATCGGCGTCGGGGCGTTCGACGCCCACATGGGCGCCGTCGGCGGCGGTATCAGGCCCTATCACCTTTCCAAGGTTATCGGGACATCAACCTGCGACATGCTCGTCGCGCCGCTGGAGGAAATCGGCGACCGGCTCATCGGAGGCATCTGCGGACAGGTGGACGGCTCCATAATCCCCGGAATGCTCGGCATGGAAGCGGGACAGTCGGCCTTTGGCGACGTGTACGCCTGGTTCAGGGATGTGCTCCTCTGGCCGACGCGACACCTTGATTCCGGGCGCAGCGATGCGGACAGAGACGCGTTCGCAGAAACGATCATACCCGCGCTCTCGAAAGAAGCGGCAAATCTTCCCCTCGATGAGACAGGCATCGTGGCGATCGACTGGCTGAACGGCCGAAGAACCCCGTACGCCGACCAGAACCTGAAGGGTGCGATCATGAATCTTAACCTCGGCAGCACCGCCCCGGCTATGTTCAAGGCTCTCGTCGAGGCCACCGCGTTCGGCGCGAGGAAGATCAACGACCGTTTCGAGGATGAAGGAGTACCCATCAAGGGGGTGATCGCCCTCGGCGGCGTCGCAAAGAAGTCAACCTTTGCCATGCAGACCCTTGCCGACATCCTGGACCGGAACATCAGGGTCGCCAACTCGGAGCAGGCGTGCGCGCTGGGAGCGGCCATGTTTGCGGCCACAGCGGCCGGGTTGTACGACCGGGTCGAGGATGCGCTCTATAACATGGAGAGCGGCTTCGATATCGAGTACCGGCCGGACCCTGAACGTGCCGGAAGGTACCGGGCGCTTTACGAGAAATATTCCCGAATGGGAACTTTTATCGAGCAGGAAACGTAAATACAACTGTGGGCGGCATACCGACATGAAGCCGGGGCGACACACTCGGTTGACCTCCGGACAGAGACCGGGGCACAAAACAGCGTTCGACACCGGGCTGCTTGAGACCTTGTAGCGGAGATAGAGACTGCCATGCATACCTTCAAGAAACTGCGAAAGCGAGTCTGCGAAGCAAACATGGAACTGCACCGGAAGGGGCTCGTACTGTACACGTTCGGCAACGTGAGCGGGATCGACCGTGAGCGGGGCGTCGTAGCCATCAAACCGAGCGGCATACCGTACGATGAACTGACTGCGGATAAAATCGTCCTGGTCGACCTGGAAAACCAGGTAATTTACTCGCGGTATAAACCATCATCCGACACGAAAACTCACCTGGTGCTGTACCGTGAATTCCCGGAGATCGGCGGTGTCGTCCACACCCATTCGACGTTCGCCACGGCTTGGGCGCAGGCACAGAAACCCATACCCTGCTTCGGAACGACCCACGCAGATTATGTTCGCGGCGACATTCCCTGCACGAGGTTAGTTACCAACCGCCAGATCAGGGCAGATTACGAAGAGGAAACCGGAAACCAGATCGCCGCCCTCTTTAAAACATTGTCGTACCGGGACGTTCCCATGGTGCTCGTCGCGGGGCACGGCCCCTTCACGTGGGGGGACTCTCCCGCAAGTGCGGTGTACAACAGCGTGGTGCTCGAGGAACTCGCGAAGATGGCGTTCCAGACGGTGGCCATCAATCCGACGGCGCGACGTATCAAGAAGTCACTCATCGACAAACACTTTCTCCGCAAGCACGGCAAGAAGGCCTACTACGGCCAGAATGAAGAGTGACGGGAAGGTTCTGATC
>CAYWBT010000015.1:0-569 GCA_964456585.1 uncultured bacterium | reverse complement strand
GAAAAATCACAGCCAACATTCTACCGCCATCCGCACACGGCACGGTGCTGGATGAACTATCTTCTCGCTTTTGTAGTTGTGTTCCTCACGGGTGTCGGGGAAACGAACAGCCGGACACACGCCGCCGACTATGTCCCCGGGATGCTTTATATCAGGTTCCGTGAGGCTGCGCAGAAAAACGCGGCCGGTGTGAGCGCCGAAGAACTGCTCTTTCGTTTCGGCGCGGTCGATATGGAACAGGCGTTCCCATCCCCTCCCCATGCGGCAAGCAGGAAAATAAGTCCCGAATCCCGGGACATGGGCGAATCCATAGCCGCAATACGGCGGGTGAGCTTCCCTTCGGATCTCGACATGGTAATCCTTGCAAAGAAGCTCTCGGCTCATCCCGGCATCGACTATGCCGAGCCGGTGTACGTCTCCAAACTCTTCGCGCTTCCCAACGACCCCCTGTATACCCCGCAGAACCAGGCCTATCTCGACTTTATCAAGGCGCCCGTGGCATGGGAAACCGCCAAGGGAGACACCTCGGTCGTGATTGCCATTGTCGACTCGGGAACCGACTGGAATCA
>CAYWBT010000014.1:0-30207 GCA_964456585.1 uncultured bacterium | reverse complement strand
CCCTCGATCAGACCGGACTCAGGAATATCACGGTGCATGGCCCAGTGCGCCGAACGCCACATTATCTCCTTAACCGATTTCTTCCAGAACACCATCTGGTGACTCAAGAAATTAAGCATCACGACTCGACCATTCCCTGACTCCCGTGCCCACCCTGCAAGACGGTCGAGGGACGCCGGGCCGGTATGCAACAATGAGCACCACCGATATCCGGCATGTGCTATCACACAGACCAACTACACGAAAAGAGTGACTATGTTAATAGATTGAGATGCGTATGAAAATATAATGTTGATGCTTCTCGAACCTCAAGATGGAGAAAGCTTTGCAACGCTTCATATGTCAACATTATATGAATTCGAAGCGAAGATGGGACATAAGCTTTTAAGGAGGAAGAAAACAATCTCTTAAATATTCACAATGAGGTGCTTACTTCGTGTGATTTTCAACAGTTGACAATCAACCATTTTCTTAAAGTTTGCGACAAATCTGTGACAGTTTCGGATAATGTCACATAACTATTGTCATAATAATATTTGTAAGTAGTTTGTTTTATAAGTAATTGTGAATGCTATGCAAATATATGTGAATATAAGGATAAATAATATACTACTATACCGGTATACCGGAAAATCAAATTTTTTTCAGGAATTAATCAGAAGTTGGATAAGAGGAGAGGGTCGCTTTTGAGGTGATAAAATGGTCGCCACGGAGAATTTTTATAGTGACAACATCACCCGGTTTCGTTGTGGACATGAGCTCAATGAGCTCCACCGGTCTGGCAACCGGTGTATCGTTCAGAGCCACTACCCGGTCATTCTCACGGAGGCCGCACGCTTCCGCCGGGCTGTTTTGCATGACCTTCCGGATAACAACGCCGTTGTTTTCTGTACGGCCGGTAGTACACAAGCCGCCGTAAATACCGAGCCAGCCGCACTTTGAGTCGCTCTGATTGACAATGGAGTGCGCAATGATCCATGCGTACTCAAGGGGAACAACCAGGTAGGAACTTATATTGGAGTCGGTATTATTCTTTGAAGGATTAATCTCGGAGAGCGCGTGCTCCTCTATTCGGTACGCAATGAAACCAAGGAGATCGCCGGACTTATCGAAGACCGGCGTACCGCATGTTTCCGGTTGCGATACAACATCGATAATAAAAGTGCCGTCCTGGGGCTTCCTGATGCTGATTCTGCCGGAGTTGAGTACGATCGGTTTTCCCCGGGCTATACTCAGGAGTACGACTTCCGTTCCCGAATTCAGTTTCTTGTCGAAGGGGAGATTGGGAGCGGAAAGCGCCTGTGTACTCTCGATTCTCAGGACATTGACTTCCCCCGAATCGACGCATCCCAGTACCCGCGCGTTCATCTTCTCACCAGCCGGTGAAACGACTTGAATCGTTTCCGCTTTCCTGAGAACGGAATTGAAGGTGATGAGATGTCCCTTGGCATCAAAAGTAAAGGCGGTACCAACGTTCTGACACAGCTTGTCGGATCCGGACGTACCACCGGACACCTTGTTGTAGGCATACACGGTGAACAGATTACTACCGTATACCTCAATAATCCGCTGGGAAAAATCATCGGCGACCACGGCGTGAGGGAGCGGAAACATCAGCCCCAGCACAATACCGGTCAGAACCACAAACGTCGTGAGAAATCCATTATATATCATATGCTTAAAAACTAACCAGGCTCAGGTTATTATTCACGGGACTCGACTGAATCGTTTCTACCTCTTCTCCCAGGAAAATCCCCCGTTCCGCATCGGTCGAAGTCAGCGTCTCCAGGATGTAGTTAACCTCCTCGATCGAGGAATCATCGTTCTCTGCGGCCATGTCTACTGTCTCATTCGCCGGTGCTGTCGACGTGTATTCCACCGGTTCCTGTTTGGTTATCTCGCCAACAGGAGCGGCGTGATAGTACATAACACCCAGAATGATGGCCAAGGCGCACGTGGGAACAAGCAGTACTTTATAGATATGTTCGGACAAAAACAGCCTGACCGGATAGAACGGATTTCGTGAACGCTGAAGTTCCCGCCGGATACTCGACTTCAGCCGGAAATCAAATTCAGGCGACACGTTGAAGCGTTGAAAGCGGACAAGCAATTTTTTCACAGATTCCATGTCCCGGAGGTCCTGCCCGCAACTCAAACACTTCCCGGCATGTTCCATAAACGTTGCCCGGATATTGACCGGCAATTCATCATCAATATATGCCCTGATGAGATCATGAAACATTTCGCAACTAAAAGATTCTTCATTCGCAATGTTCAATGGTCGCAAAACCTCCTTTTTCAAAGTAGTTATGATGTTTTTCTCACCGGCGCACCCTGCTTTGCCCGGAGGAACACCCCGGGAGAGCATGCGACATCACTTACACTCAAATATCATGGATTAAAAACATTACCCGTCCCGACACAACCTCTTCTCATTCAAACAACTCGTCTTGCGGTGTATGACCCTTCAGTTCTTTCTGCATTTTGATCCGTGCACGATTAACCCGGGATTTGATGGTCCCGACCGGCACGCCGACAACGTCAGCGATCTGTTGGTAACTCATCCCTTCAATGTCCCTGAGAATAAGTGCTTCACGGTACTTATCTTTCAGCCTGTCTATGGCGTTGTTGACATTTTCATTGAGAATAGTGATTGAGGCCGCCCTGTCAGGTTTTATGCCGCTATCGGGAAGTTCGATTTTTCTCTCATCTTCATAACTTGCATCCAGCGACAGAAACCGCCACCGTTTTCTCCGTCTCAGCTCACTTTTCGCCAGGTTTCCGGCAATTGTAAATATCCAGGTCGAAAAATTAGCTATCGCCCGGTAGCTATGGCGCTTTCTAAAGACGCGCAGGAAGGTCTCCTGTACAATGTCTTCGGCGACATCGAAGTCTTTGACAAATCGATACACAAAATTCTGGAGTCTATTCTTATACCGGTCAACAAGTATATTAAACGAATCAACATCCTCGTCGATCAGATTGAATAATATATCCTTGTCAGATATGGAATCTTTATTCATATCCCTGGTATATGCATTCAGCACGTTATCGCCCTCCCTCACCGTATCGTTCTCCTCACATATAGTAGCATACGATCGGGAAGGGCTTAAGTTCCAAGAAAATGATACGATTTTTTTTATTATCGACATTCGATACAAGATTAATATAATGTCCTAATTCGCAAAAGAAAGAATAACTTGATGGCTACCAACCGATGTTTGCCCGTACGAATGACAGATTGTCATGAAATAGCACGGTGTGAACCGTGCTCTGTTAAATAATCAAAGAAAGTTGTATGGTGTAATCCAAAGCAACGTATATTATTTCAGATACGCACATTAATAAGCACCGTACCGGAGTATCACATAATTTGAGGAGGAACGATTATGATACGATCTCGACAACTGATCTTGCTCTTTGCACTTATTCTCTTTCTGGCGCCGGGAATGCCAGGAACGTGCGCACTCAACAACAGCGAAGGGGCCCCAAACAAAGGCTCAAAGCTTCTGGTGGTCCTGACCAGCGGCGACCGTGAAGTGGCGCTAAAAATGGTGTTCATGTATACCTACAACGCCAAGAAAAACGGATGGTGGGACGAAGTACAACTTCTTGTATGGGGACCCTCCTCCCGTATCATTCCCGGGGACGATGAAATGAAAGAAGCCCTGAAAAACATGAAAGAGGTTGGTGTCCAACTTACCGCCTGCAAGGCATGTGCAAACAGTTACGGTGTTTCGGAAGCGCTGGAAAAACTAGGCATCACGGTAAAGTACATGGGGAAACCGCTCACCGAGATGCTCAAATCGGAATGGACCACCATTACCTTTTAGAGTCGCGGTCACCGGTTACTGGTTACTGTTTGAATTCGAATCGGAATGAGGTAAGCACCCAGCAGGAAACGTCCACATCGTTGTATTTTGCGGGAGAGTACTTCGTGGCCTTCGCCGCCTCGACCACGGAATCATGAAAAATTGCGGGACCATCAATCACCCGAACCGAATCGACGACTCCTGTACTGTTCACGAGCAGTTTCACCGTGACGGTACCCTCGATTCCCGCCCTTTTCACCAGCTCGGGATAGTTGGGAACAACGTTTTCCAACCGCTTGGGGATTTCCTCGACTTCGTATACCTCGAATAACTCTTTTTCAACGTCCGCCGCACCGGTATCGGAAACGAGGAAAGCCGGCGGAAGTTCGGGGGCGGCATCGCTTTCGAGGTTTGTATCCTCAATGGTCACATCATCAGGTAGAAACTCGTCGACACCGAGCGGGGCACCGGACGTTATCAGCGGTCTCGGCGGAGCCGGCAGCCGCACGCGCTGAATGGTTTCGGGGATATGCTGCAGATGTACAATTACCGGGGCTACCGGGATTTCTCTCTCGGAATCAATCCTGATGAAAGGGCGGGTGATGAACACAGCGGTGATGACAATCGAGACAATCAGGCTGATGAGTAATATCCAGGGCGACCGTTTACGTAAATCAGACGAAGATACTTTAAATCCGACAATTGATGGTTTCATTGCAGGCACCTTCAGGAAAACCGGTTAACTCGGGCACTGTCGCTTCCCCACCCTGATACCATGATACAAAAAAATATGCGAGCCAGCAATTGTTTAAACGACGCGATAAGCAAAACATATTCCTCCCAACATGCCATGAATCCGACATCCATACACCGGCGGGTATGGTTACGGATTTCCGGCGCTTCCCCCGATGTATCGATGTGTCACTCTCGAGCAGATAATGCAGGGCCACCCGTTTTCTGGCGAAAGACTTCTTGCACAAACGCGGTGATTTTTGTATGAATGATGGTGACCGGTGAAAGCCGGTTGTTCAGTGTCCCACTTTTTCGGGGAGGAGACATGTCAGTACGCGCAGTTCACCTGATCGCTCATGGCAGGGTACAGGGAGTCGGATTCCGTTTTTTCGTGCGGGGACATGCCGTTTCTTCCGGTGTCAGGGGATGGGTCAGAAACCTTCCAGATGGTACTGTCGAAATGTACGGTGAGGCGGAAGAAGCGGTGCTACGCGATTTCATACGGAAGATTAAACAGGGACCCATGTTCGGAAGCGTATCGGAATTGTCACAGGACTGGATCGAGCCGGAAGGGGACCACCAACATTTTGATATCGTCTATTGATTCAGCGTGTTTATATTCAGGAACGCCTGAAAACGCAGTCACACCGACAAACGGGGAAACTGACTCGGCATGATTTGGGTATCGCCTGTGGAAAACGTTCCCGTGCGAGTGATTGGGCGAAAAAGATACTCGCCTGTCTCAATAACTTCCACGGTTTAAGAGAACAGGCATGTGCGGCGGCGAAAACGAATTCGATAATCTCATTGCTGACTGTTCACGGCGGTACGTCCACCGCTCAAACTCCATTACGGGAGAATGTATGGATCTCAAAAGCTTCATTCGTGACATTCCGGACTTTCCGAAATCCGGTATTATTTTCAAAGATATTACCCCGCTGTTACAGAACCCGGAAGCCCTCCGGGAAACGGTATCCCTTCTCTGCCGGACGGTGGAAAACGCTGGTATCACCGCGGTCGCCGGTATTGAATCACGCGGATTCATCTTTGGCACTGCCGTTGCCCACGAACTCGGTGTCGGTTTCGTCCCGATCCGCAAACCGGGAAAGCTTCCCGCGGAAACGATCAGCGAAAGCTACGCCCTCGAGTATGGAACCGATGCCATCGAAATGCACCGTGATGCCTTCGTACCGGGGGATCGTGTCTTCCTCGTCGACGATCTTCTTGCCACGGGGGGTACCATGCAGGCTGCCGCAAAGCTTGTCAAACGGACAGGCGCCACTGTTTCGAAAATTGCATTCGTTATCGAACTCGGGTTCTTGAAAGGGCGCGAGAAGATTGCCGATTACGACGTTGCCTCCCTCATAACCTTCTAAACGGGAGATTTCGGTTTCGACGCCTTTTGCCTCTACGATATATGATACCGTGAAAACAACAAGCGGCACGATAGTATATGACGTTTAAACGCATGCGGGCATGCGTACCATCCTATCCAAATTTAGGTCACTTCACGAAAAAAAAGATAAAATATTTTGTTGTTTTTTACTTCGTAAAGCGTCTAAGTATCGGCCGGAGTTTCACACATATTGAACGATTCATCGTTCCCGGAGAATGGACGGCATGGAGATCATGTGTGGCAATATGCAATCTTCCGATTGATGATCAGAATGCACCAATCGCGAGAAAGGAAAGACTGACAAGGGGAAAAACACAGCGGCGTACCGATTACATTTCTTGAGTGCATAAGTACAAACTCATCAGGAAAAAATCTCATCCCTGCCAATAAAGGATACTGTTGTCATGAAACGATTCATCATACTTTTCTTTTCCTGTGTTTTGGTTTTGAACGTGCAGTGCATTATTGATACTAACTCTAATAAAACCAAAAATAATCCGGACAATTCCGGGAACGACATTCACACCTATCTGTCTCCATCGTTGACAGGATTGGTTTCCACCTGGCAGATGAAGAGCTACGATGCGACGGATTCCCTGACCAATTCCCTTACCTTTATAAAAACCATTACCGGCCCAGTCGTTCTGGACGGACATAACTATTACACAATCCACTATTCGATTCCCGGAACATTCACCGACCGGTTTTCTGTTGAGCTGAACAGTATCTATTTCCAGGTACAGGAACATATGTTTGACGGTCGAATTTTGGGGACTGCCCAATCAACTCCCTTGGGAACCGACGTTGCCTTTTTCAACTTCTCAGGAACACCCGGTGTGATGGCGCATATTTCAGAGGGTGGCACCATGACTGACGACCTGTATGTCAACTTCGACATACAAAGCATGCTGCAAACACACGAGACGGTCACAACGCCGCTGGGAACATTTGATAACTGCCCCACGTTTCAGCTGAAATTCACCGTCACACATACCCCAAAAGTTACCGGTGATACGCATCACTATGATCGGATCGAGACACATTGGTTCGGGAAAGGAACCGGGCCGGTGAAAAAGACCGCAGAATATTATGCTGACGGTACCTTCTATGCACGAGCAGTTTATGAAATAGCCAGCATTAGCACTTCGGATTGAGCAGCCCTATCGGCATTCACGACCGGGAGGGATCAAATCGCCATAACGACATGGTTCAACCAGTGAGCCGGTGCGGTTATTTTTACCACACCGGCTTTTCACTCCATCAATCAATTCCCGCATGTCTATTCAATGTAAATCGAATACGAAAATTCTGATAATCAGAAAATGATTTCGTGCAGATTTTTATCTGAAATTTATCTGTTTCAACAGGATTCCCTTGTCGGGATCGAGCGAGACGATGAGGGTATCGGGTATGGACTGAAACCTGAGGTAGCTCATAAAGGAGCGTTCATTATTCCTGATATTTTCAAGGACCGCCGGATGGAGAGTCTGGAACACCCGGTAATAATCTCCCGCCTCTCGGGCATCATAGAATTCTTCCAGGAGTTCCTTAACATCCCGATACGACTTCCTCGGAAGAAGTTCTTTTCTGACGAGAAGAATGGCCCGCGAATTGTTATCATGCAACAATCCCGGAAAAAAACCCTTTTCTCCAACATATTCAGCACCGCCGGTAAACCATCCGATTCCGGCATACCAAAAGGAGTAGGCGGTCAAAGCCACGAGGGTAATACGGGAAAACCTGGTGCCATCGAGAAAGAAAATTACCGGCAGAAAAATCAGGGGTATGATCGGTACCATGTGGCGCGATCCAAGCCCGAACTCGGTATACGGGTACGGTGTCGTGGCGATAAAAACGACTATGAGTACCACCGAAAAGAGCAGCGTAAGCGATTCCCTCTTGAGACCGTGCTTCCACATCTGATGCAGCCCGGCCGGAAACAAGAGGAGCACGGGACTGATGGGTAAAAGGCCGTGATTTCTATCGAATAAGAGCCGGTGGATCCCCCAGAAAAAGTTCCCGCTGTACCCGGTTGCGGAGTCCTGGCCGGTCAGCCTTGCAACGAGACGCGAGTACTCAAAATTCAGCGGGCCGCCGAAGAACAGGCTGTTTCTGATCATCCAGACCAGTATGACTGCCGCCAGCCCACCGACATACCAGAACGCACGGTGATTGAATCCAAGCCGGTGCTTCTCCTTTCCAATCCATGAGCAGAGGAAAAACGGCAGGGCAAGCAGGATGTAATGCGGACGAACAAAGAGGTTTAATCCGGTCAGGGCGCCTGCAGTAGAGAGGAACATCGGCATCCGGTGAGGGCTTCCCTTCTCTGTCAGGAAGAAGAAACCCAGGAGTATAAGAAGCTGTGCGAGGGGTTCGGTGTAAAGCGAAACGGCATAAAACCAGTTAAGAGTCGCAAACGCCAGTATGGCGGTCATGATGAGCGCCCTCAGATTCGAAACGTACCGGCGGGCAATACGATAGAATACGAAGAGAGAACACCACACGATCACCAGGTTCGCAAGGTATCCCCCCAGTTTATCCCAGAGAAAAATGAAGGGAACGGAAAGTAAGGGGAATCCGATGGTAAAACTCTTTTCTATGGATCCTTCCTGGTAGACGTTTCCCTCGATAATGTTCCGGGCAATGGTGTAGTAATTAAACTCATCCATCCGGAACGGGGGGTAGATTGCACGGTAACTTCCCAGTATTTCAGCATTACGGGTAATGACCGGCAACCCGGGATAGAATGACAGCAGGGTGACCAGATACACCAGACCGATCAGCGTGAAGACAACGATCGCCAGTATCACCGGCATTCGCACGGTTCGTAACCATGCGCTTTCAGTCGAATTCATATCACTCAAATCGTTACTCCCTTCCCCGGTACATATTCATCGATCGTGCCGGTTGTGCAGCTGCTGTTCATCAGGTAGGTAGTATAAGAAATCGGATACGTCGAAACAAGCGTGAAAACGGTCACTGATTGTCATTGTTTGCCGACACGCAACCCGCCGCTCCCCCACCAGTCACGGAGGTACACATCGTACAACCTATCCCGCATGAACGGTTTGTGCGGAATGGTCAAATGGAACTGTCGACAAGCAGGTGAGCGGCTCATCTTTCGTAAGAGATCCTGTTATGAAAATCATGATGAGTGTCCGTTCAATCCCCGCCACATCAAAAAGTGTCCCGGCACCGGGCATCATACATGAAAATCCTTGCCTCAATGGCGGTGTATATATAGCTTATATTCTTAACATGCACCTGAACAACGTGAAACACAGCTGCTTCTGAGTTTACTATCGTTTAACAAGTTGAATCATCTACAGGTTCACCAAACAGACGGCATACTTATTCTATTCACATTACGAACACGAAATGGGGAACATTCAATGAAATCAAAGGTAAACATCCTATCGCTCGCGGCAGCTGTACTCCTGTGCGGCGTGCAACCATCCCAGGCCGAGGTGAGGCTGCCCGGGCTGATCAGTAACGACATGGTACTCCAGCGGAATGCGGACATCCGTCTCTGGGGATGGGCCGATCCGGGAGAGCGGGTGACTGTCCGCATCGACAACCAGGAAAAATCGGTGACCGCCGGAAGTGACCGCCGCTGGAAGCTGGAGCTCGAGCCCATGAGCGCTGGCGGCCCCTATCAAATGACCGTTTCCGGCAAGAACACAATCGTTCTTGAAAACATCCTCATCGGTGAAGTATGGGTCTGCTCCGGGCAGTCCAACATGGAGTGGCATGTCAAGTATTCGGCCGATGCAGAACGCGAGATTGCCGACGGCAACCATCCCCTGATCCGTCTGTTCATGGTGAAAAAAGGCGGCGCCGGCGAACCCCGCGATGACTGCGGCGGCATCTGGACCAGGTGTACTCCCCAGACGGTTGGCGAGTTCAGCGGAGTCGGTTATTACTTCGGCCGCGAACTCATGCGCGAACTCGACGTACCGGTCGGTCTCATCCAGAGCGCCTGGGGGGGAACCGCGGCGGTTCCCTGGACAAGCTTCGGTGCGCTCAGGAACAATCCGGTTCTCCGCCCGATAACTGAAAAGTGGACCGATCTTTCCGCGGAGAAAAAGGCAGAGATCGAGGATCACCACGATCTTATGGCACACTGGTTCGTGTACTGTTTCGCCTGCATGGCGAGAAATGTGTCGTACGGCCCTATACCCAAAGGCGACTTCGGCGCACCTTCATGGCTTTATAATGCCATGATCGCCCCGCTGACCAACGCAACAATTCAGGGCACAATCTGGTACCAGGGGGAATCGGACAGCGGCCTGGCATACCGGTATCGTACGCTCTTCCCAACGCTGATTCAAGACTGGCGAACGCAGTGGGGACTGGGTGATTTCCCCTTCCTCTTCGTCCAGCTTTCGAATTTCAACGAGCCAAATCCGGAACCGACCGAGAGCGAGTGGTCTGAACTCCGGGAGGCACAGCTCATGACCCTCGAACTGCCGAACACCGGCATGGCGGTCACCATCGATCTCGGTGAAACCGACGACGTCCACTTCCGAAACAAGCAGGATGTGGGGCGACGCCTGGCCCTCAGCGCCCTCAGGGTTGCGTACGGCCGCGACATCGTTCATTCCGGCCCGCTCTATGACAGCGTTTCGTTCAAATCGAGCAGGGCGCATATCACCTTCACCAGCACCGGAAGCGGCTTGGCAACGAAGGACAACGAACCGTTGAAGGGCTTCGCCATCGCCGGGCCCGACTCCCAGTTCGTCTGGGCAGAAGCAAGACTCGACGGCAAGAATGTTATCGTCTGGAACAATTCGATACCCGATCCCGTTGCCGTTCGCTACGGGTGGGGAGACAATCCCGGCTGCAACCTTTACAATCGCGAGGAACTACCGGCTTCACCTTTCCGGACAGACGACTGGCCCGGTAAGACAGCCGGTCGATGAAGACACATCCCGCGAAACCTGCCGATATCGGTACTGTCCCGTGTGATCCGAATGGAGGAGATTCCAGCATGAACGCACTAGATCGAAGAACATTTCTCAGGAACATGTCGCTCGGCAGCATCATAGCCGGCGCTGGAATTTCGAGCTTTGGGATGGCGCCACGGTGCTCCTTCGGCGCAGAACAAGCATCCACAGCGACTGAAAGGCCGAAACTGGGAATCGTCTTTTTCGCTGCGAAGTGGTTTGAGGAAGTAGTGCTCGGAAATGACGATGCCGCACACGAATTCAACCGGTTCATGAAAGAAGATACCGGGGTGATCACCTCACGGCTCTCTCGTGATTTCGAGCTGGTTGAATGCCCCGTGGTTACCTCGATGGAAAAGGCGCGCGCCGCTGCACACCGGCTTCTCACCGAAGATGTCGATGCCCTCATCCTGTGCTTCATCGTCTGGTCAGAAGATGAGTACCTCCTGCCGTTCCGGGATATCATGACCATCAGGCCCGCCATAAACTGGATATACACTCCTTACACCCGGGCGCCGAAAAAGAGCGATGTCATGACGCTTTTCAGGAATTCCGGTATCGTCGGCACCTTTGAGGGATTCGGTGTCCTGAAAAAAATGGGAGTCAACGTGTTTTACGTGACCGGAAACTCAGCGGACGAGGAAACCTATGCGCGGATTGGAACAATCGTCCGTGCCGCCAGGGTATCGCGGGAGCTGAAAACCGTCAAGCTCGGCATCCTGCCGTACCGCAACAACCAGATGATTGTCACCTATGTCGATGAGTTCAGGCTCTATTCGAGCATCGGCCCTGTCGTGGAGTACATCTCGGTACGCCAGTTTAAAGAAGCCGCCGACAGCATTCCCGATGCACAGGTGAAAGCATACGTCCGGGACATTAAGGCCATGTTCCGCATCGATCGACGGGTCACCGATGAAAACCTCAGGGTCTCCGCCCGGGCATCGCTCGGCATGGAAAAGCTCATCTTCGACCGTAATCTCGATGCCCTCGCCCTGAGCGACCTGAACGAGGAACTCCTCGAGGTAATTGGCCTGCGGCCGGTACTCTACCCCGAAAAGCTCGCCCGATCAGACCGATTGGTGGGCATCGAGGGAGATCTCGGGTGTACCACGGCGATGGTTATCCTCAGGAAATTAACGGGGAATCCGGTGATGTTCACTGAAGTATTCAATTACGACGAGGTCGATAACACCATTGTCACCGGTCATGCAGGGCCCGGTAACTACCTGCTCGCAGAAGATACCTCGCAGGTAACCATCACCCCCGATTACGAGTTGATGGATTCTTCCTCGGATATCAGCGGCGTGTGGATGGAATTCAAAGCGAAACCCGGCCGGGTTACGATCCTGAATAACCTGTGTACGCAGGATAACTTCCAGTTTACAATCCTCGGGGGCGAGTCGCTCGGGGGCGACCTCCGGCTCGAGGGATATCCCCACTTCTGCATCAACATCGACCCGGACATAAATGAATTTCTCCTGTCGAACGCCGCTAACGGTACTTCCCACCACTGGGCAGTCGTCCACGGCGATGTGCGCGAGGAGCTGTCCTGCCTCGCCGACATCCTGAACATATCCAAGGTAACCATGTAATAAAAATTCAATTGACATTTTTCTCCCATATTCGTACTCTATAGAGAACAGTATGTTCTTATATATAGTAACGTTCGCGTCGGGGTAACGAACGGACGTTTACACTGTCCCAACTGGTTTACTGAAAGTACGTTAGCTGTCACTATAACACAGGGGAACCACGAATGAAATTAGAAACGTTGAAGGTACTCTCGGATGACGAGATCAAGCAGATTCACGAGGCAAGTATCGATATTCTCGAACATGCCGGTGTCAAGATTTTCAACGACAAGATGCTGACATTTCTCCGGGAGAAAGGTCTCGAGGTTGACCGTGAAAAAAAGGTGGCGTATTTCACCCGTACGGTTATCGAAGATGCCATCAGCAGTATTCCGGAAACGTTCGAAGTTTTTAACCGCGAGGGTGAATTCGCCTTCGTTATGGGAGACGGCGTCTCGAAAATAGCAGCGGGACACAACGCGGTATTCTGGGTGGACAGCGATACCGGCAAGACGCGGTATTCGAAAGTTGCCGATGTCGAGTTTTTCGCTCACCTGTGCGATAAACTCGATACGATCGATGTCATCGGTGTTCCCGTGATGCCGCAGGATGTTGAGAATCCCATGGCCAGCCTCGTCTACGGTGTCAAGGCATGCATTGAGTACTGTTCGAAACCGATCTTCTTTTCCACCGATAATGAGAAGGTCAATAATACGCTCATCGCGCTGATCAAGGCGGGTTTCAAGGGCGACCTGAAAAACCAAGTGTACGGGATTACGCAGCTTTCACCAACCTCCCCGCTCTACTGGGAAGGAAATGTCATCAACGCCATGATGGATACGATCGACACCGGCGTCCCCATCGCCATCCTGCCCGAACCGAATGCGGGCATTTCAGCGCCCTACACGCTCGCCGGTCTCCTCACCGTGGACAACGCTGAATGTCTCTCCGGCCTAGCGATGATACAACTTCTTGAACCCGGGTACAAGGTAATGTATGCAAATTCATGGACAACCACTGACATGCGCTCGGCTGCTGCGCTTGTCGGTTCGGTTGAAACATCGGTCTGCCGTATCGCCGGCGCCCAGCTTGCGCGCTTCTACAAAACGCCCTCCCATACGACCGCTCCCAATTCTGACAATCATGCGCACGACGAGCAAAATTCCTGGGAGAAGACGTTCAGCACATTCGTCTCGGTTGGAGCAGGCAATGATCTCATCGTCAACTGCGGCATGTTCGCCACCGGAATGACCTGCAGCAACGAACAGCTGATCATGGATGCCGAAATCTCCGCTTCATCACAGCGAATCGCACGGGGTATGCTGGTCAACGAAGACACCATTGCGTGCGACATGATAAAGGAAATCGGCCCGGGTACGGCGCTCGAGAACTACCTGATCTCCGATCACACCATACGGTGGTTGAATTCCGACGAGCACCTGAAGCCCATGGTTTCGGTGCGGGGACCGTTCGCCTCATGGAAGGATGCCGGCGCCAAGGATACCTTTGGGCTTGCCGGGGATATGGTCAGGAAATACCGAAGTGAAATGAAAGGGCCTTCGATCGACAGCGAACGAAAGGCAAAACTTGATGAAATCGCCGGGAATTTTTAACCGCACGAGTCATCACGGCTGACGAAATGTCGAAAAAAATCCCCCCGCAGTTATTGTTGAACTCCGGGGGGATTTTTCATGGTGTGCCTGTTAGCGCAGTTTCAGTATGATATCGCTGCGCGGCGCACCCCTTTCACGGATAACAATGTCGCCGTCCCGTAACGATACCTCCTCGACACCGTGATAATCACCCGGAATTTCGGCCAGAAATGCCGTGTACGATTTCGTGACCGTTTCTCCCGCATCGAGGTACGCAAACACCGGTGTATCGAACACCTTCCCTTTATCGAGGAGACCTGAGAACGGCAGCCCCAGACCGGTTGAACCGAATTCGAGACCGAGTGCTCCTGGTACGCTATTCTGAGCGTTTCGCCATATAACAAACCAGGGATAGTCAGAAAGCTCCCAGGTATAGCCGATGAGGAAACCCTTCGCGGGATTGCATGCGGTTACCCAGCCGTTGACAAGACTGTCGGCAAACACGTAGGAGACAACAGGCGGATTATGATCTCCCTCGAAGCGGCGCAAATCAACAAACTTTCCTTCATACACCAGTGCCGGCCAGTAGACGACAGGTTCACCGGGTGTCGTCATGTGGTCATCATGTACAAATCCTCGAAACGCGTTTGAATCCACCAAGACCGATTTGTCGAGAAAAGGCAATGCAATCGTTGCATGCTGGACAATATTATAGGCACGTCCAAGCTTGTTCAGGTTGGTAATCTCCTCCCGTACCCGGAGAACCGGAACAGTGTTATGGAGGGAAAGCGTACGCATCACCTGTAAACCACCGAGCGGAAGATCGCAAGACATGACAGCGGTTATCATGTCCCCCTTCTTTTCCGGGGGCGACACAACTTCCCACATGATATAGCTTGCCTCACCGTGGAACGGCATGCCATTTTTGCTTTCCTGAGGCGAGGCGCTTCCCCAACGATCCAGGCAGAGAAAATGACCCATGGTCCGTGGTGCACGGTCCCCCACCTCGGGATAATTCCATGTCAGGGGGGTTACTTCAGAACCGGCGAGCCGGAAATCGACGATCGAACCTCCCGCCCGGTCGACCCCGACACGTGCCGCGGCGCCTGAAAGCACCACCTGGTCCCTGCCCACGAGACCAATTTCAGCTTGCGAAACGGCCGACGAATGCACCAGCCCGATACAACACATGAGAAAGAGTCGCATACACATCGTGCGGATAAGGTGTTGTTTAAGAATTTCGAAAGAAACGATCGTAGAAAACATACGGATGCACCTTTCAGCTTGCCCAGAGGTCATTTTTTGCCAGTAGTCAATGAAGGAAAGGTATCAGTCCGGCTCACAAAAAGCAATCCGGGTTGTGTACCTGCATCATTCAAACCGTGTAAAAAATCCGACAACATCATCTTTGGATTCTTCAAACTCCTGAAATATTTGATTAAATCGTTCGCTGTTCTCCTGCAGGTTATCGCTGAGAATGTTAAAAACTGATTCGGTTGGTTTGGTGATGAGCGTGTCGCCGGGATTCCCGATATGTGCCTTCCGACACATGTAATCGCCGATAGTAATAAATTGCGCAAGAGCCTGACTTTCACTCGGTGCTTCCATGGGTTCATGATGAAAGCTCATCGCTGTGGTGACATGTTTCGGTAAATTCCATATATCGAAGAGGAGCTTGCCGATCATGCAGTGGTCGGCGTTCAGAATTTTTCTCTCGGCAAGAATAATAGGCATGTTCTTTTTCGCCGCAAGCTTCATAATATCATGGTAATAATTTGGATATAAAATTGCGAGAACGATCTTCCCGATATCGTGAAGGAGGGCTGCCGTGTAGACAACGTCAGTCCTGTCATACTGCACCTTCTCGGCGACGAGTTGTGCAGCTTTTGCGGTCCCGACGGAATGGAGCCAGAGGCCGGCTCGGTCAACAACCAAATCACTGTTGGGATTGAAAAAGTAATGCACCGTTGCTACCGTCGTTACCAGTTCCTTGATCGCGTCGAAACCGAGAATGACAATCGCTCGTTGAATAGAATCTATTTCCGAAGATGATGCGTAGTAGGCGGAATTGGCTACCTTGATAATCTCAACGGTGATCAGTGGATCACGCTCGATGATCTCGGCGAGATCCTTTGCACTCGACGACTTGTCGTAAATTGTCCTGATGACCTCTCCGACAATTTCCGCAGAAGATGGAATGCTTGATCTGATCGTCTGTTTTACATCCTGTATAAACTCGGGGACCATGTGTTTGTTATCCTATTCCCTAGTGATAGAGGTGTAACGTTACCCTAATCTTATATGGTTGGTTAACTTTTCAATCCTGCTGTTGGTTGTCCGGTTGTAGTACGCGACATTCACTCCTTCTCATTCTCCTCCCGGGTAAGTCGATGACCGGAGTAGAACGGTATAACAGGTTTCTCGGTAACTCATGCTTATTCCACACCATTCTTACGGCGGGGAAAAGAGCAGGTATCTTTGGGTATTATTACTATAAAATAATCAATCATTTACTACTATCATCGGCTATTCTAACACGCAATATATAATTTTTAACGCTTTAATTCTAAATTCTTATTAAAGAACAACATAACAAATTTTTTAAAGATTCTTGGATCAAATTCGTCTTTCATTTCTTTATGCATGATTTTCAGAGCATCGAACGACGAATGCGCCGGCCGGTAGGGACGATCTGAGGTCAGGGCATCAAACGTATCTGCAATAGCGCACAGTCTACTATAAAAATGAATTTTTTTGCCCCGTAATTTCCGAGGATATCCTTTCCCGTTATGACGCTCGTGATGTTGCGAAACGATAATTTCCGTTTCTTTTCTCAATAGCCGGAATGATCTCAACATATCACATCCATACTCGGGATGCTTCCTTATTGTTTCCCATTCCTTTTCGGTGAGCGAGTCGTTTTTCTGGGAAATTTCAACCGGTATTTGACACATGCCAATATCATGAAGGAATAAGCCGGCGGCAATTTCACCCAAATTGTGGCTCCCATCCCTGGGAAGTACTTCCATTGCAAATCCCATACCATATATCCCGACGTTCACCAAATGGGTATAATCATTGGAATTCGATATTGTTTCGGCTATTATGAGTTGCATGGCATCATCGTGTTTGATAATATAATCAGAGAAAACCTTTATGACTCTCCGGTACCTGCTCGTTGTTTCCGGTTTCGGATCCTTGAGGAGGTTTTTAGCGTTCGAGGTGAGTAGTTGGTGGATGATTCTTGCTTTCGTCTGTGTATTGATTATGGGATCGTTAATAATGATGATCAGGAAGTTCTCCAGATAATCGAGATAGTTTCTCACATCGTCTAATTTAACATACAGCGCCGATATGGAATCGTTAAAAATCTTCTTATGGGTGGATGAGATATATGGTTTTCCCTGGCCATGAAAAAGGTCGAATTTATCATCGTCTATCTTATTAAAAACATTAAAGTTCTGGACAGTATCTATCCGAAGAATCATGGGATGAATAGGGAAGTGTGTCTGATTCATAATAACACTATCCATAAATAGTTAATGCAATTGTCACCTGAATACTCATGAGGTCTCTGACAACGCGAAAAAACACATTATGATAATAATGACAGAATTATCTCAGTATATTTTCAACATTTCATTTCAGCTTCGGGCACAGTTAAGAAGCATCAGTGCCGCGCAGTTGATGACCTACTTCTTCAGCTGCTTGTGGATTTCCCACTCTTTCTCAATTTCAATGTCTTCAAGTCGTTCCCTGATGATACCCAGGTAATATTCCGCATAGGCTTTGGTTTCGATGTTGCGTGCGGCACGTTCATACTCCTCGAGTGCTTGGGCGAGGTGACCAGCGTTTCGTTGATAGTCTGCCACAATGAGACGCGCCCGTGCATGATCCCCGTTTCTCGCAAGCACCTTCAGCGCCGCCTCGTACGCCTCATCTGCTCGTCCCAGATCCATCAGTGTCTGGGTACGGAGGTAGAGTAACTCGATGTCGTCCGGTTTCAGTTCGATCGCCTTGTCGTACTGTGTAAGGGCGTCTGCATAGCGCTTCAGTTGACGATAGGCATAGCCGAGGGTTTTGTAGACGTCGGTTTGTCCGGTATCTTTTTCAAGCGCGCTATAATGGAGAGGAATAGCCGTTTCGTATTCTCCGAGTTGCAAGTAAAAACGGGCTTTTGTCCAGTACAGATAGTAATCATCAGGAAACGCTTCTATTCCTGCATCGAATGCGGAGAGAGCTTTCTCTGTTTCACCGGCCATTGCAAGCATCGATGGATACATCTTTAATGCTTTTTCATTATTGGGGTTCTGTTTGAGAACGAGACTGAGCTGCTCTGCGGCTTCGCGGTATCGTCGAAGCTTACTCAGACAGAGCCCCTGGGAAAATAGCGCTGCATTATTACGATTATCGAGCTCGTATGCTTGCTCGAAATGTACAATCGCTTCGCCGTAGTTACCCGAATTATAGCATTTCAACCCCGCGCTGTGTTCACGTGCCGAGGTGCTGTTGACCGTAGACTTCTCTTCAGAAAAGCACGGAATACTCCCTGCCATCGAAAGTATACAGACTGTCAGCAACCAACTATATGCGAACACCCTTTTCATCGTGCGTACATCCTCTCATTCTCTCTTCATCACGCCGTAGTCGATAACGACAATCCAATTAAGGGTACGTACGTCCTCCCGGAGAGTTTTCAACCTCTTTCGAACGATAAAATAACCGGCACGGTGCAGGTGAAAGTCCCGGGTTATATCATGTCAGGGCAATCCCGAAACCACGCAACCTGCCTTCGAAGCAGCAACCGTGATTCAATCCATGCCGACATGTTCCTTTTTTGCTATGAATGAAACCCTGAGCGCATCCGCCTTTTTCAGCTCCTCAATGACCTGCGCTATGATGCGGTACGGTGTTTGCCGATCGGACTTAACCTGCACAATGATACGCGGATTATTCCGGAGTTTACTGCTGACAATGCCGGCGAGACTCGAAATATCCGCTGTATACTCATCAACCATGACGGCGCCCTCGGAGCTTACCCAAACATTTACCACGTTTCTCCGACTTCTCAGGGGTTGGATCAGCTCGGCAGTAGGAAGATCAACCTGAAATCCCCGGTAGACGACGAATACGGTGGTGACCATGAAGAATATGACAAGGAGAAACGAAATATCGGCCATCGGACCTGTCGGTATCTCCTGTGCTAGTCTTGATTTTCTCCGGAAGCGTGCCATAGAAGTCCTTATTCCTCTTCAAAATCAGGCTGGGCAATTGAAATTTTATCGTTTCCCGCCTTTTTTACCGCATCGACAACATCGACGAAATATTCATAGGGCGTATCGGGATCGGTCTTGATCGAAACGATCAGGTCTGGATTTTCCCCGGTCATTCTTCCTATCCGCACCTCCATGGCCTCGAGAGAAACGAGATCCTGATCATGCATGATCTCCCCGGCAGCATTAATCCATACCTGGGTAATGTTTCTGTTGGGAACCCTCGTCGTTTCTCCCTGGGGAGGGAGCGTCAGCCCAAGGCCGCTGTCGTGAGACATCGAGGTGGTCACCAGGAAGAATACGATGAGCAGAAAGGCGATGTCCGCCATGGGTGCTGTCGGAATCCTCGCACTGGTACGCGACCTTCTGGAGTCGTTCATTGTACCCCATCCCTGTCGGGTCTAGCTTCGTGTGGTATCATAGCCGAGATCAACAAGCGTATCGACAAACTTGCTGGCATTTTCTTCCATATCAACCACAATCCTGTCGATCAGATAGACGCAGAGGTTATAAAAAAACTGTATCGGGATCGCGACCAGAAGCCCTCCGGCCGTGGTAATGAGCGCCATGGATATGCCGCCCGCTACCACCGCCGGTTCAACATCACCGGACTCGGCGATCTTCTGAAACGAAATGATCATTCCAGCAACCGTACCGAAAAAACCGATCATCGGCGCAACATTTGCGATGGTCGCAAGCCATACCAGGCCGTTTTCGAGAAACGACATTTCGACCGATCCGGCGTTTTCCAACGCCTTTTCCACGTGATCGATACCCTTGTGTACCCGTGAGAGTCCCGCATGTACGATTGTGGCAACCGGTCCGGGAGTCCGGGCACAGATTTCCGACGCCCGATCGAGACCGTCCTCCTTGTTCTGGAGGGCCGCATATACCTTGCGATACAGGCTTTTCGTATGAAACATGGCAATCAGGATTACGATAAGACGCCATATCGTTATAGCAAGCCCGATAACGAACAAGCCGACCAGGGTCCACATGATGGGTGGCCCACCCTGATTGATGTAGGTGAGAAGCGTTTGTGAATTCATGTCATTTCTCCAGAAGATTACTCGGGAAATTCACTACCTGTAACGGGTGAAATTATACATTTTTTTTACAAATACTCCATTTAACCGACAACGGTCAGTCACCTCGCGATTACGGTCAGCATTCAATCATCAGCTTTCTTCTTGATCCCGAACAGGAACACGACGGTCATTTCTCTCTGCCCTTCGTGAAAAATTCCCGCTCAAGTCTTTCCTCTTCGGTTTCCGGCGGCTCAATCTGCCAGATCAACTGCTGGGCACTCGTTTTCCACCGATCGTCCTGTAAAGCAATTCGGTACTGCTCAAGCGCTTTGTCGTTCTCGCCGCGGGTACGGTAACTTTCACCAAGAAGAATACGAAATCTACCGTCGTTCGGATCGATGTTCAGCCCCTTCTGCACATAGTCGATCCCCCGTTCCATCTCACCCCGCGCGTATAAAAGTTCAGAAAGATCGGCAAGGACGGAGAGATCTTCAGGTACGAGCCGGTGTCGACATTCGAGCGTCCATATGAGGTTATCGTGTTCAGCGAGTTTACGATAGATGGTTTCAAGGTTTTGAAGGATCGTAACGTTTTGGCTGTCCTTTTCGGCCACCTCGCGGTAGAAACGGGCCGCGGTCTTGAGTTCCCCGCATGAAAGACTCGCCTGAGCAGCCAGGGTAAGGGCAGAAATATTCCCCGGTTTCTCCTCAAGGGCCATATCAGCATAATAAGAGGTTTTTTCGGCATTTCCCAGTTTGAACGAGAGTTTCGCCGCCTTCATCAGGTTGTCATAAGAAGTCAGACCGAGCGTGACAAGTCGTTCATAATCGGCGAGCGCATCTTCGGTGCGGCCGATATAAACCTTGAGTCCGGCTATGTTTTCGAGGAGCGCATGATTATCAGGCTTGCCTGCATACATATGCTGATACATGACAAGCGTCGAGTCATAATCACCTTTTTCATAGTAGAGTTGTGCAAGAATTTTCGCTGTATCGTAATGGCCGGGATTCAGATAAAACGCCCTGAAAAAAGAGTCCCTTGCACCAGCCCAGTTCTCCATTTTCAGGAGCAAATCTCCATAAGAAAAATGCACCTGATACAGCGTATCGCAGAACGAAAACGATTTTTGATACTGCCTCAGTGATTCCTCATAATTCCCGTTATTCTTGTGCTGAACGGCAAAGTTGAAGTGTTTCTTGGCATTATCGATTAAACCGTTTTCGCCCGCACCCGTATAGCCGGTCTGGCTCTCGATGGCAGACGCGGTAAGGAGTACTACAACGATAGTGATGTATCGGATTTTTTTCATTATCCCGTCTCTCAACATGAATAAAATAAAATATACAAAAAAATTGTGTTTATTACCACCTACAAAATGAGAAAGGGGAGTTACGAGACATCAGCCGTATCCGGTAAGCCTGATTACACGTGAGATGCGGCACTCCCGATCGACAGAAACAATTTCTACGCAAATAATTGTAGTATTCTGTTTGAAAAAAATTAAATTATTACTATAATAATACATCTTCTCAGTGCGCGGCTAAAAAAATTCGGAAGAAACCGTGATACCGGATACTCATGTGAGCGAATTCCTTGACCGGGAAAACAGGATGCCAGAGGGAACAATCAAGCGTTCGATTATCCTGAGATCTCCGGCTCGTATTGGTCATCCTGAGTATACCACGGTAGAAACAGAGAGACGATGAATGTTTCTGGCAGGAATTCCAGGTGCTACTACCTCAATATAACCATTCCGGAGAAACGATCATGAAGACACTCTATCTGGTAAGACACGGGAAAGCAGAAGAGCGGAACACGGATAAACCTGATTATAAACGAGAACTCATCGAACGCGGGGAGAATGACGTCCTCCGGGTGGCGGAACGCGTGCATGAAAAGGGTGTTGTTCCTTCTCTCATTATTTCCAGCCCGGCACCGCGAGCTCTTGCGACAGCGAAAATGTTTGCACAACAGCTCCACTACCCGACGAATAAAATCAGATCCCGAAAAGTCATCTATAACCAACCGGATGGTACCCTGCTGGGTATTGTTCATACGATTGACGATTTGTACGAGAATGTCATGCTTGTGGGTCACGATCCCGCGATGACCAATTTTGCCTGGTTCCTCACCGATGATTTCGAGGAATATCTGCCAACCAGCAGCATCGTCGGGATTTCCTTCGATACGGATGCCTGGCGGGAAGTCAACGAGGGTATCGGCACCCTTATATTTTTCTATTCCCCTGAACAGATCAAGCGGGAAACGACCATTACCAAGAAAAACCTCGAAAACAAGCTTACCGAACAAATCAGCACGCTGCTGATGGAGCTTGACACCGAGGCCGCTGAACAGATGAAAAAAGCTCTTAAAAAATCGAGTAAAAAAATTGTTAAAAAATTTGTAAAAAAATTATCTAAGGTGCGCTCATAGACGAAGGAGTACCGCCTTAACGGCACAGTATTTCACTTTTTTTGCCCGTTGTAAACCATGTGCCATGGTCTGCACCGGGGGAATTGCAGATAGGAACCATGGCCAAGAAAATTAAGAAATATATTAACCGCGAGATAAGCTGGCTGTCATTTAATTCGAGGGTGTTGCAGGAAGCTGCCGATCCCGCGACACCGCTTATCGAACGGATTAAGTTTTTAGGTATCTTCTCATCGAACCTCGATGAGTTTTTCCGGGTGCGTGTCGCCGCACTCAAGCGCATGGTCAAGGCGAGACGCCAGGCAAAATCGCTTTTGGGGGAAGACCCGGGAAAGATACTCGAAGAGATTCAGAGTATTGTTATCGCACAGCAAGAAAAATTTAATAGTATATATAAGATTATTCTTAAGGAGCTTAGCAACAACGAGATCCATATCATCGATGAAACCAAGCTTACTCCTGAGCAACGCGATTTTGTCAAAGCCTATTTTCAACAGGAAGTCCGCCCGAATCTCTTCCCCGTGATGATTCACAGCCGCTCTCAATTTCCCGAACTGCGGGACTATGCGGTCTACCTCGCCGTGAGAATGCGGAAGAACAAACACGCAAAGAGCTTTCGGCAAGCGTTTATTGAAATTCCCACGCGAGTTATCTCACGATTTCTCGTTCTGCCCAAAAAGGACAATAAAGTGTATATCATCCTCCTGGACGATGTCATCAGGGTCGGCCTCGAGGAGATATTCCTCAACTTTGATTTTCACGTCTTTGAGGCGTACACCATTAAACTGACCCGGGATGCGGAACTTGATATCGATGATGATATTACCATGAGCTTCTTTGAAAAAATATCAAAGAGCCTGAAACTGCGTAAGAAGGGTGATCCGGTCCGCTTCGTCTACGACGCCGCTCTTCCGGAAGATTTTCTGATGCGGTTGAAAAAACTGATTCGCCTGAAGACGCCAGATAATCTCATCCCAGGGGGAAGATACCATAATTTCAAGGATTTCATGAGTTTTCCGCCGGTGGGAACATCAGAACTCCAGTACGAACCGCTCCCACCCCTCCACCATAACGATATCGGTTCCACGGGAAGTCTCTTGAAAATCATGCGTGAGAAGGATATTCTTCTTAACTTTCCCTACCAGTCATTTCACTATATCATCGACCTCCTTCGTGAAGCCTCTATCGATCCCCGCGTGGAATCGATTAAGATATGCATCTACCGGCTGGCGAGGAACTCGAATGTAGCAAATGCACTCATCAACGCAGCCAGGAACGGTAAATCAGTGACGGTTATCATGGAACTCCAGGCCCGATTCGATGAGGAGGCTAATATCAAATGGACAGACCGCCTCCGGGAGGAAGGCGCACACATCCTTCACGGTGTTCCCAACCTCAAGGTGCATTCCAAACTCTGCCTCATTACCCGGCGAGAACAGGGCAAAACCACCCACTACGTAAATATCGCCACCGGTAACTATAATGAGAGCACCGCGTGCATCTACAGCGACCACAGCCTCCTGACGACCGATAAGCGTATTGTCAACGATGTCGTCAAGATTTTCAGTTTCTTTGAGCACAACTATGTTCCCGGGACCTACAAGCATTTACTCGTTTCCCCCTTCACGCTCCGTGAAAAATTCTGCGACATGATCGACACGGAAATACAGAACGCTAAAAAAGGTAAAGCGGCCTCAATACTGTTGAAAATGAACAGCCTGATGGATAAGGTCATGACTGACAGGCTCTACCAGGCGAGCAACGCCGGTGTCACGATACAACTCCTGATCAGGGGAGTCTGTTCCGTCGTGCCCGGTGTCAAGGGAATGAGTGAAAACATCACCGCGATGAGCATTATTGACCGGTTTCTCGAGCATTCAAGAATATTTACGTTCTGTAATAACGGAAACGAACGGATGTTCATCTCATCGGCCGACTGGATGACACGCAACCTGGACCGGCGTGTCGAGGTTTCCTGCCCGATCTACGATCCTGGCGTCCAGGATGAATTACGGGCGTTTCTTGCCCTGCAGTTACAAGACCGCCAGAAATCACGCATATTAAATGCGGAACAGAACAACCAGTACAAAAAAGATGCCGGGGCATCGCCGGTCGGCGCACAGGTTGATTACTACCGCTACCTGAAAGAGAAACTGGGGTAGGCACACCAACATTAATCTCTCGTTTTGTTCCACTTTTCGGAGTACACTACCGTCCGTGAAAGCAGATTCAGGTTACCTGTATGTTAGAAATATATTGCAAACATCTGCTCGCATATTACCTGACAAAATTTGAGGAAGTATGTCACAATTACGATTTGGCGCTCTATGAAAATGATCAGGACGGTGTTCATGATCTCAGGGTTGCACTCAAGCGGCTGCGGGCATTCTTCACCCTGGTGGAATGCATCAACCGGAGATTCAATGCAAAGAAACAATTCAAGAATTTCAAAAGAATCTCCCGGAACACCGGCGCACTGAGAGACACCCAGGTTCAGAGAAACCTCGTTGAGAAACTCAACACATCCCTCCACCTCGACCTGATCCCATATTTCATCTTCCTCGATAACCGCGAAGCCGGCCATACACGCGAATTCCAGATCTTTTCCCTTATGAATCCGATTGAGAAACTGAAAAAAGCGGAGAAGGATATCCAAACCGTATTGGGAGAAATCCCCGGGCGGTTTGCGGAGGCCAATGCCCGTGAACTGTTTGAGAATCTGAAGGGAGAACTCTACCGGTTGAGTGGTGAGCGTGAATTAAAGGAAGAAATCCTCCACGAGATCAGGAAACTCGCCAAACAGGCCCACTATACGCTCGAAGTAATCCAGGCGGGCTTCGAGCAGTACACCGACACCCAGGATTTCGTCAAGGGAATAAAAAAGGTTCATCAGGCGCTGGGCCGATGGCACGATCTTGATGTCAGCCTTCTCTTTCTGGACGAGTTTCTGGAGCGGAACGATGGAGCACACCCGCTGGAACCATACACGCAGCTTAAAGAGCATATTCACCGGGAGAAAGAAGCGCTTAACAAGAAATTCCACACCGTTTTTGATGCATTCAGAACAACCATAACCATTTCGGGCACGCTCTCGAATAATCATACCTTTCCCTTCCCCCTCCCTGTGGGTTATCGAAACATCATCATGAAAAAGCAACGGTGATCGTTTCACATAGGAAATTTTACAGTAGCATGAATTTTTTTTTTAATTATTCTTGTTTAATAACCTTGTGTCGGTTACCATATGTATATAAAAACTCATCGTTAATCGTGAAAGAAACACACGGTAGTGTTACACATACTTTCAACGGTACAATCAATTTTCGGTATACTCGGGAGACAGTACAAACTTTTTGCCGGGATACTGATCGGCGTTCTTTTGGTTTTTCTCGGTCACACGGGTATCGAGTATACCTCGACCGACGAATTTTGCGGCTGGTGTCATGTTCACCCCCATGTCACGGTGTCCTGGAAGAAATCGACCCATTTCAAAAACGAGAGCGGAGTGGTGATACACTGTGTCGAATGTCACCTGCCGCCCGGCGGAGTCCCCTATTTCACGGAGAAAACCCACCTTGGCATACGGGATGCCTACGGCACCGTGTTCAAGGATACCAAAAACATTGACTGGGAACTGAAATCCAGCATCGAACATGCGGCCGGGTATACCTTCGACAGTTCCTGCCTGAAGTGTCACCAGGACCTTTACAGCAGGGGTCTCACCCCGAAAGGCGTCAAAGCGCACGAATATTACCTGAAGCTGAAAGAAGATCCGGACAAGGATCTCCGGTGCATCAACTGCCATATTGCTGTCGGTCATTTCCGCAACGAACCCGTAGAAACCATGGAACTGGTTGAAGAGAAAACGATCAAGCAGCCGGTCTATAAACCCGATTCAGGCGAATTTGCGAACTATACCGAGGCGCTACCCGGTAGCGGGGTCAGCTTCAACATAATTGCCATTCCCGGCGGCACCTTTACGCTGGGAAGCCCGCAATCGGAATCGTACCGCAGCGAGGACGAAGGCCCGGCCCGCGAAGTAGCGCTAAACCCATTTTGGATGGGCGAAATCGAGGTATCATGGCGTGAATTCGAAGTCTTTTATGAACAGACCGCTACCAAGGGACGGCAGGATTTCCCCGTACCGGTGATAGCCGAGGACATCGAAGTTGATGCCATTACCGGCCCGACACCACCCTACGGTAATCCTGACCAGGGTTGGGGGAAGGGCCTCAGGCCAGCCATCACCATGACCTATCATACCGCAATCGTCTACTGCGAATGGCTATCGAAGGTCACCGGCAAAACCTACCGGCTTCCCACCGAAGCCGAATGGGAGTATGCCTGTCGCACCGGTACGGATGGACCGTACTTTTTCGATGGGGATCCGAAGAAACTCACCAGTAAATCGTGGGTAAACCGGCTCTTCGGCATCGATGACACTACCATCAACGACTATGTCTGGTACGCGGGGAGCAGCGCGGGAAAAACCCAGCCGCCTTATCAAATCAAGCCCAATCCCTGGGGTCTCTACAATATGCTGGGAAACGTAAAGGAATTCTGCCTCGACTGGTATGAACCGGATGCCTATGGCTCGTACCCGGGATCGGAACCGGTTTCCAATCCCCGGGGCCCGGCGGACGGCACCGAACATGTGATCCGCGGCGGCTCGTACGCGAGCGATCCTGCGGAGTTACGTTCGGCGGCACGCGACCGCACCGATCACGACAGATGGCTTCTGACCGATCCCCAGATTCCCAAGAGTATCTGGTGGTATTCGGACTCGAAAGATGTCGGGTTTCGGGTAGTCAGAGAATATGAACCCACGCAGGACATTTCTGATTCATCAACGAAACAGGATAACATGACTTCGACAAACAGCAACTGAAGTTCACGATCATCGATTGTCCGTGGGCATGCGGACGAAAACAGGAGGAGTACGATCATGATAAAGACATCACGTCGAGTATTTCTGGGAACAGCCCTGGGTGCAAGTGCGCTGACCATGGTAAGCGGCTGCGAATCGAAACCGAAGGTTGCGGTCACGACACTGCACGACACTGCTCCGGACGGTCCCGAACTGAAGGCGGGACTGATCGGATGCGGCGGGCGCGGTACCGGGGCGGCGGTCAATTTTCTCAAGGCGGGCCCGAACCTTACCATCACCGCTATGGGGGATGTTTTCAAAGACCGAATCGACAGCTCACGCGAAAAGATCAAGCAGGAAATGGGCACGAATGTTCCTGAGAGCAGATGTTTTGTTGGATTCGATGCGTTCAGGAAGGTCATAGAATCCGGTGTCGATATTGTCCTTCTCGCGACACCGCCTCACTTCAGAGCGGAGCACTTTGCCGCCGCGGTGCAGGCCGGGAAGCATGTCTTCATGGAAAAACCGGTTGCTGTTGATCCGGTGGGTGTCCGCTCCGTTATTGAAACGGCGGGTCAGGCGAAAACCCAGGACCTGTGCGTTGTCACCGGCACGCAGCGCCACCATCAGAAACAGTACGTCGAAACGTTCCGCCGGATTGCCGACGGTATGATCGGAGATATCGTGGCCGCCCGTTGCTACTGGAACCAGAACAAACTCTGGCACAATGAGCGCAAGGAGGGCTGGAGCGACATGGAATGGATGATCCGCGACTGGGTCAACTGGACGTGGCTCTCCGGCGACCACATAGTGGAACAGCATGTTCACAACATCGATGTCATCAACTGGTTTACCGGCATGCACCCGGTCAAGGCGGTGGGATTCGGCGGGAGGCACCGCCGTCCGACAGGCGACCAGTACGACTTTTTCAGCATCGATTTTTCCTTCGAGAACGGGATGCACTGCCACAGCATGTGCCGGCAGATCGACGGGTGTGCCAACAACGTCTCGGAATACGTCGTCGGCACGAAAGGATCGAGCAATTGTTCCGACACGATCTATCGTCCGGATGGCACGATTGCCTGGCAATTCTCGAAAGAGGAACTGAAACAGCAGACCAATCCGTACGACCAGGAACACATCGATCTAGTCACCGCGATCCGTACCGGTGAGACGATCAACGAAGCCGAGCGCACGGCTATGTCCTGCATGGATGCCATCATGGGCCGTCAATCGGCATACACCGGTGCCGAACTCACCCGGCAGGAAATGACTGACTCCGAACTCAGGCTCGGGCCCACAGAATATGTTATGGGAAACATCGGTATCGATGTTACTATCCCGGTGCCGGGGACGGCTCCCGGAGCATAACGACCGGCAACATGTAGAACAATCAGGTGCTTCGCTCAGTGACCAGATACCGGTGTATTGCCGGCGAAGCATACTATAAGGAGAAAGAGAACATGGACATACAACGCCGTACCTTTATACAAACCGCTGCTGCCGCCACGACGCTCGGCATCGTTCCGCGGGTATCTGATGCATTAACCGTACCGGATCCTCCGCAACCTGCCCAGCTCAAGCTCTGCGCACAAGAGCGGATGCCCCCGGGTGAAACGCTTGCCGAGAAATTCGATTTTATGGAAGCGCACGGGTTCACCGGGTTCGAACCGGGCGGAAAAGGTCTCCCCGCCCGTGTCGGCGAACTGCAGAAGGCGCTCAGCGGCCGGAACATCAGGATGAGTGCTATCTGTGCCGGATTTTCCGGCGTGATCATCTCCGAGCAGGAGTCGGTCAGAAACGAGGCGATGCGGTCGATGAAGGAAATCCTCACCGCAGCCGGCGAACTCGGTTCGACCGGACTCATCATCGTACCTGCGTTCAACGGCCAGACGAAGCTCGGACACCAGGAATCGCGCGCGCTCCTCATCGAGCAGCTCAAGGAACTCGGCGAGCACGCGGTTAGTGTCAGGTCGAGAATTCTCATGGAGCCGCTCAACCGCAAAGAGGCGTATTTCCTCAGGCTCGTTGCCGACGCCGCCGCCATCTGCCGCGATGTGGACAGTCCCGGTATCTGCTGCATGGGGGATTTCTGGCACATGACCTGGGAGGAAACGAGCGACATGGGGGGCATCATCTCCGGCGCGCCCTACCTGCATCACATGCACATTGCGAGCAGGAAACGGCGGAAGATGCCCGGCGAGGACGAGGGCGACAACTACACGGAGGGTTTCCGTGCGCTCAAGATGATCGGTTATCGTGATTACATCAGCCTCGAGTGCGGCACCATCGGCGATATCGGCGAGACGATGCCCGCCGCGGCAAAGCTCATCCGTGAACAGTGGAAGAAGGCATAACACCGCCATGGGATCATTGAACGCGGTTCTGCGGATTTAACGTAAACTTCAGGCGAGGAGAACATGGAACAGCACACACCATCCCGCGAGGAAGCGCTCGTCCTCCTGACCCGCTACAACGAGAACGACGCCCTGATCAACCATGCCCTGGCGGTCGAGGCGGTCATGCGGTACCTGGCACGCAAGCACGGTGAGGACGAGGA
>CAYWBT010000013.1:0-30701 GCA_964456585.1 uncultured bacterium | reverse complement strand
TGTCACGGCTGCCCTGAATCATGCCGATTACCCCCGCAATCAACATCAATATAAAGTCGAATCGCTATCTCGCATAAATATACGCGCACATAAAAAAAAGTCCCAACATTTTCGATTGGGACCATATCTGATAGTTTCTTATACTACTTACTGTTTCTCTTTTCCATATAAAAGCTGAAACCTGTGCCCCCTCAGGACCCGGAACATTATTTTTACACAGTATTATATTCCACTATGGTATAGTACGGTCAGTATTTCCTGATGACACCAACCACTTTCCCCGCGACCTGAAGTTCGGATGATCTCTTGTCGATCTCGCGTGTCTTGTACTCCTCGTTTTCCGGGATGAGATAAATCACATCACCCTTTTCGTCGTAGCGTTTCACGGTAACCTCATCGCTCACAACAAACACGGCGATATCCCCCGGATCTGCGGTATGTTGACGTCTCGCAAGGACATAGTCGCCGTGCATAATGCCTGCGTTTTTCATGCTGTCGCCCACAACCTTGAGGGCAAACACCTTCTTCGTCGGAAGAAACGAGTTATCTATGGCAAGCATACCTTCGATATTTTCCGCAGCGAAAATTGGTTCCCCGGCAGCGACCTTCCCGATGATGGGAATATAGTCGACCTCAAGATCTGTCGCCTGAATCTTGGGAACGTTTATCAGTTCGATCCCACGCGAAAGCCAGGGTCTGCGCTTGATGTATTGCTTCTTTTCGAGGGCGGCGAGATTAACTCTGACACCGTTCGTTGATTTTATACCAAATTGGTTTCCAATTTCTCGCAGTGTGGGTGGATAACCTCTTTCCTGGTGAAAACTCTCTATGAAATCGAGAATTTCCTGTTGTCTTTTTGTTAAAATTCTTTTCATTTTTCCGCTCCATTTAATATCTTAATGAACGAAAAGAAATAATATATTAGTTATCTTGTGACAGTAATAAACGAAAAAATAAATGAACATGATGTGACCTTACACACATTTTTTTATTTTTTCACGCCGATTTTTCTCTTTCGTGCGCTCGGCCATGTAGCTGCTCATAAGAGCACTATGGCTGGGGTGATAAGATCATCGTAATTTTGTGATACTTTTTAGATAATTTCCTTTTTTTTGGGAACTTTTTGCCGTCCTCACCGTTTTAATATATTAAGTAAATATAATATTGTCAAGGCAATTTACCATTTCCTGATATTTATCCGCGAGACCAATTATGTTTTAATACCTATAAAACACATGTTCTTTTGGTTATTTATACCGACTTGTATATTTTATGTGGAGTAATCCTATGAATACTGAAACTCAGAAAAAGTATTATACACTCATCGAGGAAATTGAAACGTACGGTCAGGCGGCTATCGCATTTTCCGGAGGAGTTGACAGCACTTTTCTGGCAAAGGTTGCCCATGACATACTCGGTAAAAACGCGATTGCTATCACGGTGGATTCTGAAGCATACCCGCCATCGAGTATCGTATCGTGCCGCAGCCTTGCAGAGATGATCGGCATACGACTTGTCGAGATAAAAACAAGTGTTTTTACTATTCCGGGATTCGTGGAAAATTCTCCGGACCGATGTTACCACTGCAAGAAAGCGCTCTTTACCATGATGCTCGAAAAAGCGAAAAAACATGACATCACTGTTCTCGTGGACGGTTCAAATAGCGACGACAGTGCCGACTATCGCCCCGGTATCCGTGCTCTTAAAGAATTGGATGTCAAGAGCCCCCTGAAGAACAACGGGTTTACCAAGGAAGATATCCGTGCTGTCAGTAAAGAACTGGGACTTACAACTTGGAACATGCAGTCCTACGCCTGTCTTGCTTCTCGAATGCCCTATGGAACGAGCATTTCGCCGGAGCTTCTTGAAAAAACGTGGCGGGCAGAGGAACTGCTGGAAAACCTGGGTTTCGCCCGCTTCCGTGTACGGCATCACGGCGAAACCGCTCGGCTGGAGCTCGATTCCGACGGCATGGAAATCATCCTGGAACACGGAACCCGACAACGGGTAATCGACCACCTGAAGGCGCTGGGTTATACCTATGTAACCCTTGACCTGGAAGGCTACCGGTCGGGCAGCATGAATGAAATTCTTCCCGCGAAAGTGAAAAATAATCCACTAGGTACCTGATAACCGTTCCATTAGACTTTCAGGGTCTCAAGCAGTATGTGTACTATAGGGATCATTCATGACAAGGAGTAATAATCCCTCCTGCGTGGTAGCGTTATCCCCAATCAGCGAACAAACTTCATTCCGCACATTCTAAAGTATAAAATACGTCTCTAACAGGGGGAAATCAGGAAATCTTCCGGTTAGTTTGCCGTGCGACAGAAGAGAATAAACACTTGACTTGACCGGTAATAAACTACATATTAAATCGTTAATATTTTCACTTTGCTTTAGGCGTTAAACTACACCATTGGGAGTATCCTTTGAAAGCGATCCAAACCCTGAATGTTGTTCTGATAAAACCCTCCCTGTATGATGACGAAGGTTTCGTTGTGCGCTATTTTAAGGGCGTACTTCCTTCAAATACACTCGCTGCCATGAGGAGCCTCACCCTTGAAGTTGCAGAAAAGTGGGAAAAGAAAAACGGAATCCAGTTGAAAATCAATACCTACGATGATATTGTCGACGTCATCCCCTACAAGAAGATCGCCCGGAAAAACCGGGGGACGACCCGGGTCGTCGCCGCTCTTGTCGGCGTACAGACCAACCAGTTCGTCCGCGCTTCCGACATCGCGAAACGCCTGACCGATCTCGGTGTTAAAACGCTCATCGGCGGATTTCATGTCAGCGGGATCCTCGCTCTCTTCAATGAGCTTTCCCCTGAACTTCAGGAACTGATCGACTACGGAGTGACACTGGTTCAGGGTGAAGCGGAAGTGATATGGGAACGTATAGTCTCCGATATTGTCGCCGGCGAGGAACTCCCCCTCTACCGTGTCACCGAATACCCTGACATTTCTCACGCGGCAATCCCGCGCATGCCTGATCACTATCTGAAAAAATTCGCGATTCCCAATATGGCAACCATCGACTGCTCCCGGGGCTGCCCCTTCAATTGCTCGTTTTGCACCATTATCAACGTCCAGGGGCGAAAGATGCGTTCGAGAAACGCCGAAAGTGTACTGAAAGCAATCAAGGAAAATTATAGTGCCGGAGTGGATGAATACTTTTTTACCGACGATAATTTTTCGAGGAATCCCGCATGGGAAGAGATTTTGGACGGTTTAATCCACCTGCGCGAGGTTGAAGGCTTAGACATTTTGTTCATGATGCAGATAGATACTGCATGCAACAAGATTCCCCGCTTTGTCGAGAAGGCTGGGCGAGCCGGCTGCACACAGGTATTCATCGGCATGGAAAGTCTCAATTCGAAAAATCTTGAATCGGTCGGTAAAACCCAGAACAAGGTTGAAAACTACGCCCAGTTTATTCAGGCCTGGCATGATGTGGGCGTGGTAACGCATGTGGGGTACATCATCGGATTTCCCTTCGATACCCCGACATCAGTCCGTAAGGACATTCGGAAACTGAAGGAGGAGATCAAGGTTGATCAGGCATCCTTCTTTATTCTCACGCCACTGCCCGGTTCACAAGATCATTATGACATGGTTCACAACGGCGACTACATCGACAGCGACCTCAATAAGTTCGACTCGTTTCATGTGGTCATGGATCACCCCCGCATGACGGGCGATGAGTGGTTTAATACGTACAATGAGGCATGGAAATCATTCTACGAAACCGACAATCTGAAGCGGATTTTACGTCGGTCTTCGGCAAAAAGCTACTGGGGTGTTTTCAAGAATATCATGTGGTACAAGAACAGCCTGCTTGAGCCCCGGCATCCCATGATTACCGGATTCGTCCGCAAGAAACACCGCACCGATATCAGGTCGGGAGTAGAGAATAGGGGAAAGCTGGCGCACGCGATGATGCAGATCCGCGGCTATTTAAACGGTTTCAAGAAACGGGTGGCGCTCTTTTTCGAACTCCAGGAACTCTGGTGGATCACCAGGAAACAGGACGATCCCCGGTTTAAATTCGTAGTCGATTTCACCACGGCGCTCACGGAAGCGCGAATTAAACTCTCTTCAATCGATTTCAACGATTCATATACCCGATACATTGACGATATCAACACCGTTTTTGCAAACATCAAAACTAAAATCGGCGAATATAATGGATACCGTGAAATGAAAGTTGTGAACAAAAAGCGGCTCGACAGCCTTATCGAAGACATCAACAGCTCTATAGATAACTTTCAGGTTTCCGAGCGTTATAATCGCAGTCTCACCAATCTTACGTCCTACCTGAACAACGCCGTATGTCTCGTTGAAGAGTTCTCACTGAAAAACGTTGCCCGTCGACGAAGGATTACGACCTTCTGGACTATTACCTGGGAACGCCTCAAAAAAGGGAAAATAATTCGCTTTGGCTTCTCCATACCCAGAATATTTGTCAGTGCAATCAGGGATTTTAGAATGAGTCTTTCCTTTATCTACCATCTTCTCGCGAGCGTCAGCAGCAGCTCGCTACCAGGGAGAAACTGAAAATGAGACATTCTCTTCTCACGTTAGTGCTATTTCTCGTCTTCGTGCCATCCATCCTGACCGCCCAGGAAGCACTGCCGCAGAAAATGTCACTCCAGGGAAGCTTCGGAACGGTTACCATGGACGGTGTTCAATGGCAACGGTTTTCCTTCCGTCCCGATATTCCCCTTGGCAATTTCGGTGTCGGGCTCGACCTCGAACTGTTTGTTGACAACGAGGGGAAAATCTCCGACGAGGGCTGGGATTTTTCGAACAAGAACAAGGCGGTCGACTCAATCCTCCGGAAACTGTACTACATTCGCTACGGTAAATCGCTCGACCGTTTCTACGGACGTGCCGGCGCCCTCGATGATGTCATGCTCGGTTACGGCATGGTGATGGACGGTTACCGGAATACCCTCAACTATCCCTCCGAGAAGAAAATCGGCCTCGATTTCGCCTTACGCGACATCGGCACTTTTGGCATCGGCGTGCACGGCATGGTGAACTCGTTCGGTGACCTTAAGAACAATGGGGTTGTCACCGGTGCACGAATCTCGGCAAAACCGCTCAAACCAACCGATATGAGCCTGTTGAGCAAGCTGACGTTCGGCGTGACGTTCGTTCGCGATGTCAACCAGTTCGCAGGATTGAAGGATTCCGATGACGACGGTTATCCCGATTTTCAGGATGGTTTCGACGATGATGACACATTATGGCTCGATACCGACCATGACGGGATTACCGATTATTATACCGACAAGAACGGCGATCGGATAGATGTCGACCGTGATGCCGACGGCGACGGATTGACCGATCCCTGGTATACCGGCAGTATTGGCGCTCAGACACTCGATCACGATGTCGAAACTGAAGATATGATCAATATCGAAGAAACCGTAAACGGCGTTTCGGTCTTCGGTTTCGATGTCGCCCAACCACTCGTCGAGGGACTGTTTCACCTTGACCTGTACGGCCAGTATGCAAAAATCCACACCGGCGAAGAAAACTGGAAAGGCGGCTGGGGCACCGGCGCTCCAGGCCTTTTGCTCCGTACCGAACGTTTCCGCGGACAGGTCGAATACCGTCACTTCGAAGGCCGCTTCCGTCCGGGGTATTTCGACAACCTCTACGAGCACGAACGCGTAACCCTGATCGGTAATACGGTCATCACCAAGGAGATGCGGTTAACCAGTGATAACCTGAACGGCGTCTACGGGAAACTGGGATACAATTTCTACGAATTGTTCTTTGCAGAGGCCGGCTACCAGTACATGAAGGGCGACAATACGTACCAGGATTTCACCGCGGTGGCACAGGTGCTTGATACGGTCCTGCAGGCAATACCCAAAATCAGTTTACTGGAGGCCTATTTCTACAACCGGTTCGTTGATCCGGATCAGTACGGCCTCTTTGAATTCAGCGCCAATACCCTCTACGGCACCCGTATCGGATTTTCTCTGACACCCGGGATGGCTGTCGTCTGGAATACGCAGTATACCTTCACACCGAAGCCTGGCGGGGATGGATTCGAAAAGAACCGGTTTGTCAGCATCGAGACTGTTGTCACGATGAGATGACCTGCCATGAGTCTCCCGGCGGCACGCGAGATCGTCCATGCGTTCATCGACTTCCTGTTTCCCCCCGCATGCCCGGTATGCGGGGGTACGGTCGAACCGGAGAACTACATCTGCACCGGCTGCAAGGGCATCGTTACCGAACAGGCATTGTACTACCATTCGCAGGTGCGGCATATAGAAAATGTGCAGGATATATCTATCCTTCTTCCCTACGATGCCACCTGCCGATGCCTCGTTCATCACCTGAAATATCACAACATGCCCACCCTCGGACTGGTGCTCGGCGATCTCCTGGCACGGAAATACTGCCGATCATATCCGATTCAACACACTCCGTACCTCGTCCCGGTACCCCTCCATCCTGAAAAACAGCATGAACGGGGATACAACCAGAGCGAAAAACTTGCTGAGGGATTTGCATCTCTCACCGGCTGGGAAATTCGCACCGATCTCCTCGCACGCCTCAGGCACACCGGCACCCAGACCGCACTCGACCAGGATCAGCGTGCCGAGAATGTCAAAAACGCCTTCTCCTACCGGGGAACAAACCTGCTCGCGGGGCATCCTGTCATCATCATCGACGATGTCATGACCACGGGATCGACGCTTTCCGAATGTGCCGGAGCATTGCATGCCGGTGGTGCCGGAGCGATCAGCGTCTGTGTGGTTGCGACACCCGATATCGGCGCGGATTGATGGGTCGAGATGGTAAATCGAGTTGACGTTATCTGTCAATCTGCCAGATTATTCGGGCGGTGAAAGAGTAGCTCTCACCGCCCTCGCAGCTGGAAAGTCACTATCCGGAGTATTCCCGCGCCGTGTTAGAAGATGAAGCGGTGGGGTAACAAACTGTTCACGGTTCTCTCATCGTGCGCGGTTCTCTCACAGCGTACCGCTGTATGCAAAAATCCCAATCGCCACAATGAGGATCACAATACCGCGAGCCATGACCATCCTGGTTTTCCGTGAGGTCCCGTGCCATTCTCCCTGGATCATTCCCCAGAAATTTCCGAGTGCAATCGAAAGGATGAGGTAGACAGACCAGCCGATCACCGTGCCCCAACTCCCCATCATGATCGCGCCGACACCGTACAGGATGAAGCTCCCTATCCACATGAGTGACATGAGGATAATAAAGGCGAAATTCTTTAGTGATCCCGCACTGACAAAAGCATCCGTTGTCTTATTCACCCTCAAAAGATACGCGCAGTAGGCAATATTCACCACGCCGCCGACGCTGAAGAGAAGAGCCCAGACCGCGTTTCCCGCCCAGAGTTCGGGAGCGCCGAGGGACCGCGCCGTATCCAGAAGCGATCCGCTCAGGGCAAAGCCTATATTGATGGCCGATGCGCTAAGACCGTTTATGAAGCAGAATAGAATGCCGGCCTTGAAGGAATACCGTGCATCCCGGGCAATCTCACCGGTCGGCTTCTCCTGCTCGCGTTCCCTTCGCATCCCGGCAAGCGCGGTCGTTCCGATACCAAAGAGGGTAACAACGAGGCTGATCAGAACAAGTATGCCCTTGAATGTCAGGATATCACCGGGATGGAGTACAATCATCGGGACAGATGTCCCGAACGCCAATCCCAGGCCCAGCATCATCGGGTAGCCGAGCGCGAAACCGACAGTGACAATACCCAGACCAAATGTAATGGCGCTCAACCCGAAAAAGAAACCGAATACCAATGGAATGAGCAGTTCTTCCAGCGACGCCGATTGATAGATCGTGCCAAGATTCGGTATGGCGATCAGGGCAAAAACGACATTGAGAACGATCATGCCGAAGATTGAAAACATCAGCCACGAATTCTCCCACTTCCATGTTCGTGCGTACGACATGGGCACGGCAAAACTTCCCTGGAGAATCGCCGCGGCAATGACGATAAAGAGACCCATAAACAGGCTATCCATTCGTTTCCTTCCCTGAGTAGAGGTGAAAAATACGTTCAGTGTTCGGGCGGTTCATTTTCATAGCGTAGTGTCGTAATCTCTCGCTGTCCCACCCGGCACCGGGATGTATCGATCACTCCTTACCGCGCCCCGTTACCCTGCCCTATCCACCGAACAGCACAGAAGTCTCCCGGTAGAATGTTCCCGCGATGCAGGCGGTCATGAGACACGCAAGAGTTGCGGCAAGCAGCGCCCGTATTCCAATCGCGCTCAGTGTGCGGGTAATTTTCGGTTCGAGTGCGGATAGCCCGCCAATGAAAATCGCCATCGAGGCAAAATGGGTAAATCCACAGAGTGCATACGCGCAAATCACTGCCGAACGCGGACTGGACAGCATTCCCTCCGAGATGGCACGGGCGAGATCCTGGTAAGCCGGAACTTCAGTGATAATCGTCCGTTCGCCGATTATCCGGGCAACGACGACCGCATCGCCGGGGGGAACTCCTATAATCAGCGTTAGTGGATAAAAAATATATCCGCACAATCCCTTGAGCGACCAGTCGATACCGATGCCAAACAGTGCGTTTACCCTCGTGCCGACACCGCCGAGAACGAGATCGGCGAGGGCGACGATGCCCAGGACGGCGATGAGCAGGGCGACGATGCCGACAATGAGTTTCACTCCGGAATTGGCACCGTTGATGATCGCCTCGAAGAAACTTTCTTCACGGTCGTAGTGGAGGTCAACGTGTTTTCCAAGGGTAAGCGGCCGGGCGGTTTCAGGCATGATAATCTTCGACATGATAATCGCCGCCGGTGCCGAGAGGATCGAGGCCGACACGAGATGCGCCGCAATGGTCGGGAACTGGTTTTGCAGGCTGAAAACATAGACCGCCATGACATTAGATGCCACAGTCGCCATACCGGCGGTCAGCACAGTTGTCAGTTCCGAGGAGGTCATGTCGGCAAGATATGGCTTGATGGTGAGGGACGATTCTATTCCGACAAAAATATTCGAGGACGCGCAGAGAGATTCGGCGCCTGATATCCTCAGAAAACGGGTAAAGATGTAGGCGAACGCCCTGATAACTCGCTGCATGATTCCCCAATAATAGAGAATCGACATGACCGCGGAGAAAAAAATGATCGTGGGCAATCCCTGGAACGCGAGGAAAAAACCGAGAGACTCCTCTCCCGCATCGTTTACCATACCCGGGGGGAGAGCCAGCCGGCCAAACACGAACTCGGCTCCCGCCGAAGCGGACGACATGACCTTTACCACGATATCGTTGATCCAGAGGAAGACATGCGAGCCGGGCGGAAAAACGAAGATGAAGAGCGCAAAAATCATCTGCAGCCCGATCCCCCAGATGATGAGCCGCAAGTTCATGGTTTTCCGCTCAGCGGAAAAGAGCCAGGCGATGCCGAGGAGGATGAATATCCCGAGAAACGAGACAAGATTATAGACACTCATTGCAGACGCTTCCACCTGAGTATTCGTAATAATTCGTGCGTGGCTTCAATCCAACCTGTTTTGTATAGGCACATGCCGGTGTGATGATTACTGTTTATTTTTGTTTTGTATTCCGAACATTCGAACGTTGTTTCGTTTTTTTCAGCAGCCGTTGTTTGATCGTATCAGATTCAAGCTCACGCAGCACATCGGCCGCAATCCACCGTGCACTCTTTACATCCATTGTGGACATCTCCCTCGCTGCCGCAAGAGCGCTTTCATGGAGTGCGAAGTTTCGCTTTCCAATCTGCCTGAGTGCCCAGCTGACAGCCTTCCTGACAAAATTCCGGTTGTCTCCAGCCTCGCGCAGCATAAGCGGGAAAAACGGCTCGAATCGTTCGTCTCCAGCCTTTTTATCGCTCACCGCGAGTCGCGCCATCAGGACAAAACCGGCCCGCTTGACAAATTCTTCCTCCCGCCTGCTCCACTCAACTGCCTTGTCCCATGCGAAGGGCGTTTTCTCAAACAGATTCATGATACACTGATCACACACTTCCCATGAATCGAAATCAGCCGCCCATCGTTCCATTTGTTCCGGGGTAACTTTTTGTGGATCGTCGACCATCGCCGCGAGTATCCGTGTCTCACGGGAGTCGTGCTCCCAGAGTTCCCGGGCGAAGTCGTGCCGTCCCCTGCCAATTTCCTGCACGAGCATTCTGAGATCGGGTATCGAAACGCCGTATACCTTCTGACCGGTGATCGCAAACCGTGCCATATCATGAGCGACTTCGGAGTTGCCGAGAAATTCCAAAAGAGTTATTATATCGCTTGGCTGCATTGCCGGTTCCTGAAAATAATATAGTAAATCCTGGTGCGTGTTCGCTATGACGGCTGATCGTACGAATGGCATGATTGTATGATACCATCCTGTATGTATGCGTCGATACGCGTACAATGAAAAGGTACTGAGTCGTTATTTATCGACCGGTACTTTCCGCTTCCAGTACGATGCGAGAATCGCGCCGGTGATGTTATGCCATGACGAGTAGACGACACCGGGTATGGACGCCACCTGGCTCTTCAGAACGTTCATCGCGAGAACCGCCGCCATGCCGCTGTTCTGGAGGCCGACCTCGATGGCAATGGTACGGCATTCCCGCTCGCCGAGCCTGGCCATGCGTGCTCCCCAGTAGCCGAGCGTGAGACCGAAAAAATTGTGAACAATCACCGAGAGAACAACGCTGAACACGATCGGCCCCATCAGGAGCTGATCACGAGCGTTGGCGGTCATAATCGCACACGCTATGACGATGGCGAACATGGAATACTTCGGGAGCGCCCTCATGATAAAATCATAGATTCTGGCATACACGGGGTGAACCCGTCCCATCCGCTCGAGGAAGGCATGGGAGATGAGCCCGCCGCCAATCGGGATAATAATCATCTTGAAGATCGACAGCACCATGTCCCAAAAATCAACCGGGACATAAACACCGGCAAGCCATTTCGTCATGGTCGGGGTCATGATCGGCGAAAACATAGTCGAGACCGCGGTCATGGTCACCGAGAGCGCCACGTTGCCACCGGCAAGGTAGGCAATAACGTTGGAAGCGACTCCACCGGGACTGGAACCGGTCAGTATGATACCCGCGGCAACCTCGTTATTCGTATTGAACATCGCCACGCCCTTCGCTACGAACGGCATCACGGAATACTGAAGAAAAACACCGATAAACACGGCATGTGGCATAATGAACACTCGCTTGAAATCGTCGATACTCAGCGTTGTCCCCATGCAGAACATGACCGACATGATGATGACCATCAGGGCGGATTTCAGTTCAAATTGCCCCCAGCGGGTAAAAACTGCGGGATAAAACATGGGAGCCGCGATAAAGGTCATCATCCAGACACTGAAAGCGATAACCGACAGCACCGGGTGTTTCCGCACGTAGAGAGCGAGAAAAAAGAAAAAACCGACCACAAATGGACCGACAACGGACGTTCGTCCGAGAATCAGCAACACCAGGGTGATCATAAGGGACAACGTACAAAGAACGAGGAAAAACCTTCCCGGCGGTTTTCCGGTGCCTCCCGACATATTATTATCTTGAATTCCGGGTGTTTCTGTCATAGCAATCCAATCTTACTAATGAAAGTTTTTAAAGAAGGTTACCGAAGGGATGTCAAGTATATAATAAAAAATATCAGTGAATGCAAACATCCTTTCGCGCGTTCGGGCGTTCTCATCTGCCGGCTATGAACGAAGGCGATAGGACCCCTGAAGATTCGCACAACGAGAATTGCAGGGAACGCCATCGTTCTTTTGGGACGGATCGCCCAAAGCATGTCTTGGCGGTACTTTTTCTTCTATCATATCTATTTTTAATAATATACGTCCATATAGTGCTCATTAGCACTCTTCTTGCATTTCCATGAAAGACATGGTATGACCATTATATTTCAGCATTTTAGGGAAAATATAGGGGAGAGAACTTGCGTACTGCTTATGTGCATTAACTACTTGACATTATTGCATTTCTTTGTATATTATATTTGTTGTTTTCTACCTAGCTTTGGCTTGGATATTAAAATGTTTTGGGATCTTGACAAGTTAAGCTAAAAAAGAATATGCTTTAACTTAAGTCATGACAATGAGTAACAAATATATCAAGCATTCGCGCATTTCTGAGGCAAAATTTTGGCAGTTTTTCAGCTCTTTTGCCTGGATATTGACGCACATACGATCGCCCAAATAACCAAGTTAAACCGGAATACTAGTAACCGGCATGTCCGGTTGATCCGTGAACGTAAACAGAGATCAAAATATCTATCTTATAGTAATAGAAGATTTCAGAAATTTTCCTCTTAACTATCCTATAGTCTTATTTTATATTCAATTACATTTTCAAATGACTAATCTACTTTTTATTAATCGATATAGGCTCTTCATGACTACACTCATCTCCATCGGCGACATCATCGATCTCTCGGAAAAAATCCGTCTTCGTGGGCTGAGACATCTCGTCAGACGATTTTCTTGTTTTTCATCAAACCGGATTCAGGCCACCTGGGACAACGTTGACTCCCCCCCGACCAACTGGTGGAACGTTCCCCTCATTCGGCGGCGATGGAACACGTTCATCTCCGGTGACACTGATACCGATTATCCAACCCACATTATGCAGAATCACTTATCGGGAAGAAAAGGTCTCAAAATGCTTTCCCCCGGTTGTGGCCACGGGTCGAAAGAACTGAGGTTTGCAACGTTCGAAGCCTTCAGCTGGATCGAAGGATTTGACTTGTCTCCCGTATCAGTCAACGCCGCCCGTGAGGCCGCTCGGCGTGCGGGGCACGGACATGTCAGGTACTCCGTGAGAAATACCCACGATTTCCCGTATGGCAGGGAGAAGTGGGACATGGTGCTTTTCGATTCGAGTCTCCACCACATCAAGCACTTGGAAAAGGTTTTAGACGCTGTCTGTGACGCCCTCACTCCGGACGGAATCCTCGTCCTCAATGAATATGTGGGGCCGAATCGCTTTCAGTTTCCTAAAGATCAACTTGAAACCGCCATAGCGGCACTCAAGTCTATCCCAACCACCAGGCGGACCCGGTGGCTGACGACACATGTAAAATCTAATATCTACCAGTCCGGTATTCTTCGCATGGTGCTTTCAGACCCCTCAGAAGCGGTACGTTCTGAAGCCATCCTTCCTGAGGTACGGAAGCGCTTCAGAGTGATCGAGGAGCGGCCTTACGGGGGGAATATCCTCGCTCTTGTCCTAAAAGACATTGCACACCATTTTCTTGGCGAAGACCCCGAAACCGCGGCACTCCTTGACCGTCTGTTTAAAATCGAAGACGACTATCTTCACGACCGCGTCAGCGATCATGTCTTTGCTGTTTACGGCCAGCTATAAGTGGTCAACTTTTTATGGGGGTATTAAACCAGTTCAAATGAAAAATTTTGTTTAACTACTAATAATTTTAATATAAGTAATTCCGGGTTAGATGTACAAGGTATCGCAGTAAAGGAGATATTGATGAGAAAGTACGTTTCTGCTTTGTTGGGAATTTTGCTCTTTACCATTAGTGGATGCGCACCAGACAATAATTCTGATGCAGAGAAATCAGGCATTGAGTCCGCACAAGCTTGGCTGGAGTTTGTTGACAGTGAAAAATATGCTGAGAGCTGGGAGGAGGCAGCAGAATATTTCAAGTCTGCTATCACAAAAGAAAAATGGGAAAAGACAATTCAAGCTGTCAGAAAGCCATTGGGAAAAGTAGTTTCAAGAAAGCTCAAATCTCAGAAATACGCAACCTCACTTCCTGGTGCTCCAGACGGGGAGTATGTCGTCATTCAGTATACTACCGACTTCGAGAATAAGAAAGCTGCTACTGAGACAATCACACCAATGCTGGACAAAGCCGATACGTGGAGAGTGACAGGTTACTTTATTAAGTAGTTGCGCCTATCCAGCGGTTGCAACCACCGCATGATCGAGAGTCGTTTTACTGCTGGTTTCTGTTTATGCAGCGTTTTGGGTTTTGAGTGAATATTCAGATAATGATTCGCTTTTTTACCCGGTCAGACAATCCGTGATTGTGGTAAAAACAAGCGGATCGGGAATATGACTCCGAAAACCGGCATCCAGACATGCCAGTATCGCCGGAGCTGTACTTCCACGACTGGTGGAATATCCGGGAGGTTTTGCCATGAAGTTACGGGTCATTGTTTTACTCGTTCTGTCATTCGTTATGCCGCACGGCACAGCCGCGGAGAATACGTTTCGTATCGAGGAGTACCGCACGTTCCTCGAAGACAACCGTGACCTGTCCCCCTCCGAGATCATGGCACGCCACGCCGCAAAAACAACCTATTACACGGGCATTCAGGACGGCGTTACCCTCGATGAGTACGCCTACCTGGATTCAATCTCCCAGAAGTACGGTCTCACCTCATCGGAGCGTGAACTGCTGGAACAGAACCGGTTCGTGGTGACCGAACGGCTGAGTTTCAACAGTTTCGGCTGGGCGCTGTACGATATATACAACAAGGACCTCCCGGTATTTGTGACAACCGATGTCATTCTCCACGCGCTCCATGCCTCATACGATAAAATACTCATGGATCTCGAGGATGCCATCATGGAGCCACAGCTTGTCGAACTCCTCAGGTCTATGTACGATACATTCCCCCAGCTTGTCGACCGGTACGGCGGGAATGAGAAAATGGGGGACGCGCTCGGCGATGTCGATCTCTATATCACCATGGCGCTCTCGCTCATCAGCGACACGAAATATGCTCCTTTATATGGTGGCGCAGAAACGTTCGACGCTCTCTGGGACGCTGTGCAGTCAGAGCAGATGGTATCCATGCCGCTCTTTTCCGAGCGTAACCGAGCGCTCGATTTCAGCCAGTTTACCGTCCGGGGACACTATGCCGAACCAAATCCAAGAACGGGAAAAGACCTCGGGCCGTACTTCAAGTGCATGATGTGGCTCGGGCGTATGGACTTCATGCTCACACCGCCACCGATAAATCCCTGGGAAGTCCCCTGGAGCCGCGAGGAAATCCGCCGTATGAACCTCGACGCGGTACTCGTGCACGAGCTTATCGAACTTGCCGACGTGCGTTCACTCCTCGACTCGAACGACGAAATCATCACCTTCATGGTCGGCGAGAGCGACAATCTCACTCCGGGCGAGTACGCGACCATCATTAATAACCGTGGAATCACCGGTGCCGACAACCTCCTCGACGACGAGGTGTACGATGCCTACCTGGCGGCGCTCACCGCTTCCGGCGAGTACGGCCAGAAGATTCTTTCCGCCCTGCTCTTGATGGATCCGTTCAGCACGGAACCGGACGACCTGCCGGTATCGTTCCGGCTCATGGGACAGCGGTTCGTTGTTGATTCCTATGTCTTCTCCAACGTGGTATACGACCGCATCATCTACGAGGACAGGAAAATTTGGCGCCCAATGCCCGATCCGCTGGACGCCATGTACGCGCTCGGCAACGACGACGCCCTGCCGCTCCTCGGCGACGAACTTGAGACCTACCATTATGCAAGTCAGCTCGAGGCGCTCCGTTATCTCGTTGACGCCTACGACGACAGTTTCTGGAACAAGTCCCTCTACAACGTCTGGCTCCAGGCGCTCCGTGAGTTGAATCCTCCCGCAGACAAGACGGGAATGCCGTTATTCATGCACACCACGGCCTGGCAGCAGGAGAAGCTCAATACCCAGCTCGCATCCTGGGCGCAGCTCCGTCACGACACTCTTCTCTATGCCAAGCAGTCGTACACGGGCGGCATCGGGTGTTCGCTGCCGCATTCGTTCGTTGAGCCCTACCCGGCATTCTATCGCCGTATCGGCGAGTTCGCGGATCGTGCCGGATCGTATTTTGCTGGTTTCCCCTTGACATCATGGCCGTTTTCATCCATCAAGGAGTATTTCCCCCGACTGAAAGCGGCTATGGAACGCATCGAGGCCATCGCCCAGAAGGAACTCGATGGCGAACCTTTTTCCGAGGACGATAATACATACCTTCGTGAAATGTTGTTCCTGACATCTGAAGAATACGCCGTTTTACCGTTCGATGGCTGGTTTATCGATTTGTTCTACGATTCGAACGATACGATCGAAGGTGATTACCTCGTGGCGGATGTCCACACCCAACCGACCGACGAATCCGGCAATGTAGTCGGCCGTGTGCTCCATGTCGGTGTGGGAATGATCAACCTCGGCATATTCCTCGCCGATTCCCCCTCGAACGGATACCAGCCGATGGCGTACGCCGGGCCGGTCATGTCCTATTACGAGGCGATCACGGAGAACTTCGACCGGCTCACCGATCAGCGCTGGACCACGATAGTTGAGAACCATGACGTTCCCCCGCGTCCCGACTGGGTGAACGTCTACCTCGCCAACGGTGCCGGGAACACCCTGAGCACTGGTCGCAAACTCCCCGGAATCGTGTATACGGCTGTCGGAGAACGAGCTTCAGCGCTCCCGCGTGAAATTACCCTCCTCCGGAACCACCCCAATCCCTTCAATCCGTCGACGACGATCACCTTCACCCTGCCCGCGGCGGGCCCTGCCACGCTCACCATCTACAATGTCGCAGGGCAGAAGGTACGCAAACTCCTCGGGGATACAGTGCCTGCGGGGAGGCATGCGGTGCTCTGGGATGGCTGCGACGACGCCGGGAACAAGGTATCGGCGGGGCTGTACCTCTCACGGCTGGTGAGCGGCGGACAGACGGCAGTCGGACGGATGATGCTGGTGAAGTAAGCATATTTTACTCTTGCACAGGAGTATATTTCCCTTTACTTTATTGATACAATTCTCATTGATGTCACCCATTATTACTGAGGAGTTGAAGACGTGCGAAGCGCTTGTATTTTTCTTTTAATCCTAACCTGCGCATCCGGCGTGCTGGCACAGGATAACGGCGAGTGGACAACCTATACCACCGATGACGGGCTCGGCAACCTTAACACCTGGGCGGTTGCACCGTCACCGGTCGGCGGCATATGGATAGGCACCGGAAATAAACACAACCAGAACTGGCCGGTCGGCGGCGGCGTCTCGTACTTCGACGGCACATCGTGGACGACCTGGAAAACGTGGAACTGCGACATCGTCTCGAACGACATTCCGGCCATCGCGGTCGATCACAACGGTGTGGCATGGTTTGGCGCGTACTACGGCGGCCTTTCACGCTTCGACGGCAATGCATGGACCACCTATAACAATAACAGCTTATGGGCAAGCGCGATGACCGTGGATCATAACAATACCCTCTGGTTTGCCTCACGGTGGTGGGAACTGGTGTTGTATGACGGCGAAGAATTCCGGCCCCAGCTTGACGGGATATTCAGGAATTCGCATACGCTCGCTGTCGATCATGACAACAGCATCTGGGTTGGCGGCATAGGCGGCGTTATACACTATGACGGCGTTCAGGCAGTAACCTACACGGTCGAGGAAGGCCTTGCGGGCGACGAGGTCTTCGGCATAGCGGTGGATCATGACGGCACGAAGTGGTTCGCCACCTCCATGGGTGTCTCGACGTTCGACGGCGCCACCTGGACGACACAGCCGGTTCTGCGAGGCAAGTATGTCCTGGATGTGGCCATCGACCACTGCGGTGTCAAGTGGTTTGCCCGCGCAGGAAACCTGACAAGCTGGGATGGCGTCGAGGAGAAGACATACACCACCGATAACAGCGGTCTTTTGTCGAACCATCTTTCCAAAATCGCGGTCGACCGGAACAATGTGAAGTGGATCACCGCCCGAGCGGGCGGTGTGACCAGCTTTGACGACCATAGCGGGCCGTATCTCCGGCTGACATCGCCGCTCGGCAGGGAAATCTGGAAGGCGGGCGACACGCACCGTATCACCTGGGTATCGAAGGGCGTCGAGACGATCACCATCCAGTACTCGGGAAATGACGGTTCTTACTGGTACACGCTCGCCGAGAATGTCGATGCGGAAACGGATTCGTTCGCCTGGACGCATTCCGGTATCGATTCAGACAAGTGCCGGGTGAGGATCATGGACGACGGGGATCATTCGCGGACGGATACGAGCAAATTCGGTTTTTCCATAACCATGCCGTATATCACGCTGCTCTCACCCGAACATGGGAACGACTGGGAACGCAACACCACGTACCGCATTAACTGGAACGCCCTCGACATCGAGACGGTAACCATCGAATACTCGAGCGATAACAAGGCGTCGTGGCACACGATCACCGACGCCGGGAGCGTGATCCAGGGATATCATGAATGGACCACACCCGATACGGTTTCGGCGAACTGTTACATCAGGATCACCGGCAATGAAAATCCCGCCCTCACCCAGACGGTCGGCCCCTTTGCCATCGTGGGCAGCGAGATCGAGGTGACGTTTCCGGGAACCGGCGATGTGATCGACGCATATTCGAATCCGGTACTAACCTGGAACGCATCGAGCGGTGTCGGCACGATGAGAATCGAGTTTTCGAGTAACGCCGGAAAGACCTGGAATCTCGTAGCGGACAATCTTTCGCACACCTCCCGCTCATATACGTGGCACACTGCGAACATGGCGTCCGAGCACTGTCTCCTCAGAATCACCGACACCACGCACGATAACATTACCGGGATCAACACCGGCTTTTTCACCATCAAACCGCCACCGGTCTGGGATCAGGGCTGGACAACGTATTCTGTATTCGATGGCCTCCCCACCAACAGGCTGTGGGACGTCGCGTGCGACAACGAGGGTGGCGTCTGGATCGGCGCTCACGAGGCAAATTCTCCCGGCGCGGCCTATTATAATGGCGATTCATGGACATTGTATGACCGAACGGACAACGGCCTCCCATCGAAAATGATCAGCGCCGTTGCGGTCGAAGGCGATAACACCGCATGGTTCGGCGCACTCTACGGCACCGGGAGAGATAATGCACATTACGGCGGCGGCGTGAGTTCGTTCGACGGCGAAACGTGGACACACTATGACGAGATACCCGGCGACGTACGCGATATCGTGGTCGATCGGAACCAGATCACGTGGTTTGCAACCTGGGGACACGGGCTCTGGAGTTTCGATGGCACAACATGGATGAATTATACGGGTGAAAACAGCGGCATCCCCTTTACCGCAATAAAAACGATCGCTCTTGATGTGGACAACACCCTCTGGATAGGATCAGGGAGTTGGAGTATCTATGTGAGTGGGTATGGACTCGCCCATTTCGACGGCACCGAATGGGCACACTACACGACGGGCAACGCCGGACTCATCTCGAACAGCGTGAAGGGGATCGCGGTTGATCAGAACGGCGTGAAGTGGATCGCAACCTACGAAGGTGTTTCGCGGTTCGACGGCGAAACGTGGACAAACTATACCGAAGCGGACGGTCTCCCGTGGCATAACGTGGAAGCCATCGCTGTCGACCACGACAACATCATCTGGGCGGGCACCCGCGGTGGTCTCGCCATGTTCGACGGCACAAAATGGACATCCTACACGAAGGAAAACAGCTCGCTCCTCTCGAACGAAATCGTGGGGATTGCGGTCGACCAGGAAAATGTGAAGTGGCTCGCCACCTGGGGCGGCGGTCTCTCGAGTTTCGATTACCAGCATATCGGGAAGCGCCTCAGGCTGACCACCCCTATGGGCGGAGAACTTCTTCTCGCCGGAAGCCGTCACAATATCACCTGGGAGTCGGAACGTGTCGAAGCGCTGAAAATCGAGTTTTCTCCGGATAGCGGGGCATCGTGGGAGACGGTCACCGAAAGTACCGATGGAGCAGGAGGTTCTTTCACCTGGGTGGTTCCCGCTATCGAGTCGATCTCCTGCCTGGTGAGAATAACCGACACAACCGCACACAATAAACGCCACACGAGCTTGGTGCCCTTCACCATCTCAAAGCCGTTACTCCTGATAAACACGCCCAACAGCGGAGAAGACTGGGCTTCCGGTTCGGTAAATACCATCACCTGGCTCTCGCTCGGCGTCGAGACCCTCGATATCTACTATTCCACCAACGGCGGTGTCAGCTGGACGATTATCGAACAGGGTATCGACGCCTCTGCAGGCAGCTATGACTGGACGGTTCCCGACGAGATGAGCCATACCTGCATGGTCATGATAGCCGACAGTGAAAATCCGGACATCATGGATACGAGCGACTTCGTGTTCTTTACCGGTACCAAAGAACCGGGGCCGGAAGACTTTTGTCTCTTTCAGAACTACCCCAACCCCTTCAATCCGGTGACTACAATCACCTTCACCCTGCCCTCGGCAGGTTATGCCACGCTCACCATCTACAATATCGCGGGACAGAAGGTACGCGAACTCCTCGGGGATACCCTGCCCGCGGGGAGGCACGCGGTGGTCTGGGATGGTTGCGATGACACCGGCAACAAGGTTTCGGCGGGGCTGTACCTCTCGCGGCTGGTGAGCGGTGGACATGCGGCGGTCGGGCGGATGATGCTGGTGAAGTGATTCTGTAAGTTCTCACGGGGAACGACACATGAAAAAACTCTGCCAATTCATTGTGATTACCGTGGCATTTCTGGTGTATTATTGCGCCGGCTCACCGGCTTCGGCGTTGGATTTCAATCCAACGGTTCTCACGATAACGGGGCATAAAGCATTCGACTACCCCTTCAACGGTGAACCGCTCACAATTCCATTCAATATTTCAGGAACCTCCGCATCCCTCTGGCTCGTCATCAATACGTATTATCAGTCGTATTCCATTAAGGATGTCCGCAACGGCCACCTTGGCTGGCACTATGTAAACAACATAGATACAACAATCTATATATCCGAGCGTTACCATTTCGATCCCGGTCTTTGCTCTATCGAGTGGGATGGGAACGGCCAGGACGGCAATCCGGTAAAAGGAGATGGACAATATCAGTACTACCTCTGGGGATACGATGATCAGACGCCGCGGCAGCGGGTCAGCGACTACGTCCAGATCGGTTTTGGCCGGGATTCCCAGTACACCCATGTTTACGAAACAGGCCCCGACGGCATGCCGCTGTCACAACCAATGCTGGCAGGCAGCCCCCCCTGGTATCGGACGGACGATACTGTCAGCTACCGGCGTCACGGCGCCGTGTTCAAGTGGGATATCGGCGAGGACCCGTCGAAGGCATGGAATCTCACAACCTCCTGGTGCGATACGTACCGTAACCGGGAATACGCGGCGCAGTTCACATACGGCGGACCTATTCTCGACCCGGAAGACTATAACGTTTTTTACCATTGTGCAATTAACATTCCGGAACGAAAAAGCACGGTGCTGAGATGGCGTTTCATCCCTGACGGGCAGGCACAACTCGATAAAAATTGGCTCGGCTGGGACGAGGTCCAGTTCGAAGAACCTGCACTGGGAATCGCTGAACAGTTTCAGGGAACTTCTCTCTACAGTGATAGAAATTATTTCTATGCCGCTTCTCCCGGAACCTATGTTACCGACAAAGAATGGAACAAGCTTCGCTGCTACAATTATCAAGATATGATTGTATTTGAAAAGAATTTACCTGAATGGTACCTGCCCGACGATGAAAACGAGAACGGCTACATCAACGGCGGATTTCACACGATGTATTCCCGGGAAGAAAACCGCTGGGTGCTGCTCGGGCACCTGAGTTGCCTGATTGAAATGATCAGCACCAATCGGATTCTACATGATGCTGAAGATAATACGGACTTGATCGTCTGGCAGAACGGGAACGGAGATTACTTCATGGATAACGGCTGGCGGGAGGGAGACGAATATGCATGGGCATGCCTTTCCGACAGCGAGGGAGATATGCGGCGTGATTCAATCGCTATCGATAAGAATGGATTCATGATTATTGGTACATCATTCCACGGTCTGACCTCATTCGGGATTGCGACCCAGGACGGTACGGGAATCGGGTACGGATCGTTCGCCGATGAAGTTGATAATGATGCATACGACAAGTATGGCGGACAGCTTGTCCAGTCTGGATCGAGTTACGATGGCCTCTACTGGAGCGGGATTGCCACGAGCGCAGAAGATCAGCGCGCTACCACAAACTTTATTGCTTTCGATTCGTTTTCCGGAATCATCGATTTCACACCCGATGCAACGGTGACTGGATACTTCACCATGTATTCTCCGAGCGGCGGCGAAATTCTTGTCGCCGGTACCACGACCGATATTCGCTGGGGTGTTTATGGAGATAGTGCACTGAAGCTCGAGTTTTCCAGCGATGCTGGCACATCATGGCAGAGTATCGTCGATGAAATCAATGGAAATGCCGGCAGCTATACGTGGGAACTACCGGAGGTAGACTCGCACCAGTGCCTTGTCAGGATAAAGGATAACAGTCTCGATCAGATCCAAGGCATCAGCACCCGAACCTTTACCATCATCCCGTCACACTACAAAATTACCCACCCAAACGGCGGCGAGATAATGGAGCCGGGGTCTGCGTGTACGATTGCCTGGTTATCGCCGGATCGGGGATTGGAAGAGGTGGTGCTCAGCTATTCCACCAATAACGGAACATCCTGGCAGATCATCGACCAGCACGTGCAGAGCGAGACAAAGACCTATTCTTGGATAGTACCAAATGAACTATCCGATACCTGTCTCATCATGATTGCCGATGACGATGACGTCGCCCGGTACGATACGAGCGATACCACTTTTTCCATCGCTGACACATTTATTATCCTGCGGTCGCCCGAAGGACAGGAAGAATGGGACTCGGCATCGTTTCAATCCATTTACTGGGAGACCCCGAGTACCATCGAAAACATAACCATCGACCTTTCAATCGATGACGGGCTTTCATGGGAACCGTGTGCCGAGAATATCGATGCTGATAAGGGAGTATACTGGTTCAATATCCCCGTTCTCAATTCAACGCAGTGCCGCTTGCGTATTACCGCGCCGGGGTATCCCGACCTGAGTGCGACGTCCGGAACTCCCTTCACGATTAAACCTTTTCCCATGTGGCTCGCCGAATGGATGACCTTCACGACGGTGGATGGTCTTCCGAACAACATCGTTACGGCGGTTGCATGCGGTGATGACGGTACTGCCTGGATTGGTACACAAGGCACTGCCCCATCCTATTTCGACGGGATTAGATGGCGGACGTGCAATGGTGCGGTTACCGGCATACCGTCCTACATCGCGGTCGATCAGCACGGGACCGTGTGGTTCGTATCCGAGCAGAAGCCGCTGACAAGCTTCGACGGAACATCATGGCGCTGCCTCGATGACAGTCCCGCGAATATCACCGGTATCATGTTCGATTCGAACAACGTGATGTGGATGGGCACGAACGGCAGCGGTCTCTACCGTCGCGATGGAGAAACGGTGACGAACTTTACGGCGGAGAACAGCGAACTGAAAACATCATCTCCCCGTGTACTCGCTGTCGATCACCAGAACGGAGTCTGGATCGGCTATGACGAGGTGGATGGTGACGACTGCGGTGCCTCTCATTTCGACGGCGACCACTGGCGGCACTACACAGACGATGACGGCCTGGTCAGCAATAATGTCTGTGCGGCGGCAGTTGATCACGACGGGATCGTCTGGTTTGGAACCAACACCGGCGTTTCACGGTTCGACGGCTCGATGTGGACAACGTACATAACGTATTCCGGATTGGTGAACAACTCAATTCTATCGGTCACTGTCGATAACAATAATGTAAAATGGTTCGGAACCATTGCTGGTATATCTCGTTTTGATGGGCAAGAATGGATGAAACGAATCTTGATCGGCAATGTTGTGCAGCAGATCGAAGTCGATAAATACAACAATAAATGGTTCGCCACGAATTACGGCCTCACCCGTTTCCTCGATGACGCTCCCAACAGGGTGGAAGAGGACACTGCACATCCCATAATGTTCCGACTCCTCCGGAACTACCCCAATCCCTTCAACCCGTCGACGACGATCACCTTCACCCTGCCCGCGGGGGATTATGCCACGCTCACCATCTACAATATCGCGGGACAGAAGGTTCGCAAACTCCTCGGGGATACAATGCCCGCGGGGAGGCATGCTGTGGCATTCAACGGCTCGGGGCTGGCTTCCGGTATCTACTTCTATCGTCTGACAGCCGGGGGCAGAACCGGGATCGGCAGGATGCTCCTCGTACGGTGAATGAAGGGGTACGTATCCCCGAATATTCTTGATACCCATCCTCTTATGTCGTATATTTTTGCTTTCAAAGTACCTTATAAATTGAAGTATCACCATTCATATACCTGATCGGGGGATCAATGAACAAGGGCAACGAGGTAAAATACGATCATCGGATGATTGAAGAAAAGTGGCGGCAGCGCTGGGAGGAACGCGGCGATTATACTGTCGATATGAATGGGGCGAAAAAACCGTTCTATAACCTCATGATGTTTCCCTATCCGTCGGCGGAGGGCCTTCACGTCGGCAACGTGTATGCATTCACCGGGTCGGACATTTACGGGCGCTTCAAGAAAATAAACGGGTACGATGTTTTCGAGCCGATCGGTTTTGACGCTTTCGGGATGCACTCCGAAAACTTCGCCCTGAAGAAGAAGGTTCATCCGGCTCAGCTCGTTCCCCGAAACATCGCCTATTTCAGCGATAAGCAATTGAAATTGCTCGGATTTATGTATGACTGGTCGCGAACGGTCGATACCACGGATCCCGCATACTATAAATGGACGCAGTGGCTGTTCGTCCAACTGTTTAAAAAGGGGCTGGCGTACCAGAAGAACGCCACGGTCAACTGGTGTCCCTCGTGCATGACCGTCCTTGCTTCCGAGCAGGTCATTGGCGGAGAATGCGAGCGCTGTACCGCGAAGGTCGAACAGAAGGACATGTTCCAGTGGTTCTTCCGCATCACCGACTATGCGCAGCGCCTGCACGACAATCTTTCCTGGATCGACTGGTCGGAGATTACCAAGACAGCCCAGATAAACTGGATCGGGCGGAGCGAAGGAGCCGAGATTGACTTTGGCATCGCCGGCCATGAAGATGAAAAGCTCCGGGTGTTCACCACGCGGCCCGATACGATTTTCGGCGCAACCTACATGGTGCTCGCTCCCGAGCATCCCCTGGTTGAAAAAATCACAACCCCGGAGCAGCACCAGGCTGTCCGGACATATGTCAGCGAGGCAATCGCAAAAACGGAAGAGGAGCGTATCAGCGATTCCGGAACCAAAACCGGCGTTTTTACGGGAGGCTACGCGGTCAACCCGGCGAAGGGCGAAAACATTCCGATCTGGGTTGCCGATTACGTGCTGATCGGGTACGGTACCGGCGCAATCATGGCTGTTCCGGCCCATGATGAGCGTGATTTCGAATTTGCGAAAAAATTTAATCTCCCCATTGTCGAGGTCATTTCCCCCGATGGGACGGCGCATGAACTAGCGGAGGCGTTTACCGGCGAGGGAGAGTTGATAAACTCGGACACATTCAACGGTATGAATTCGCGCGAGTCGATTCGGGAAATCACCAACTGGTTTGAGAAGCGTAACCTCGGCAAGAAAACGGTCAACTTCCGGCTGCGCGACTGGTGCATATCCCGCCAGCGGTACTGGGGACCGCCAATCCCGGTCATTCACTGCGATGCATGCGGCCCCAGAGCGGTACCCGAAGAGGACCTGCCGGTGCTGCTCCCCGAGATGGAGGATTTCAAGCCTGACGGTTCGGGAAAATCGCCCCTCTCACGGAACGAGACGTTTGTCACGACCACCTGCCCAAACTGCGGCGGCCCGGCGAAACGGGAGACCGATGTCATGGATAACTTCCTCGACTCGGCATGGTATTTCTTCCGCTATCCTTCCACCGAACTCGATGATACACCCTTCGACCGGGTGCGGACAGCGAAGTGGCTCCCGGTGGACATGTATATCGGCGGCAACGAACACGCGGTCCTTCACCTGCTCTATACCCGCTTTATCACCATGGCGCTTAAAGATATGGGTTTTATCGACTTCGAAGAGCCCTTCAAGAAGTTCCGGGCGCACGGTTTGATCATCAAGGATGGGGCAAAGATGTCGAAAAGCCGCGGCAACGTCGTAAATCCCGATGAATTCATCGATACGTACGGTGCCGACTGTTTCAGGACGTACCTGATGTTTCTCGGCCCCTATACGCTCGGCGGTGATTTCCAGGACAAAGGAATCATGGGTATCAGGCGTTTCTATGACCGCATTTATCGCCTCGTTTCTTCGGAAGGTCTCGCAGGCGGGATGCCCGACAACCAGTCGTTTATTACCCTCCTCAACAAGACGGTGCGGGATGTGACCACCAATATCGAAAACCTCGAGTACAACACCGCCATCGCCTTCATGATGGAACTACTCAACGGCATGACAAAACAGCGGACAATATACCGCGAACCGGTCGAAATCCTCGTTCGTCTCATCGCGCCGTTTGCACCGCACCTCGCAGAAGAGCTATGGGAAATGCTCGGCCATACAACGAGTGTATTCACCGCCGGTTGGCCCGCATGGGATGAAACGAAGATCGTGTATGATACTTTCCAGCTCGTTGCGCAGGTGAACGGTAAAATCCGGGCGACCATGGATGTCCCTTCCGGCACTGCGAAGGAAGATGCCATCGAATTGGCTATCTCGAACGAGAATGTTCAACGGTTTACTGCGGGCACAACCATCGTGAAAACGATCTACGTACCCGGCAAACTCGTGAATATTGTGGTGAAGTAACGCCGCTGCTGCCAACCCCGGCCTGTCTTATCATATAAAAAATCCCGCTGTACTCTCTCCAGCGGGATTTTCAACTCCTGTAAGTGTTTGCGGATCAGTCCTTAAATCCCTTGATATGTCCCTTCAGGTACCTGGTATCCCTCGGATCGTGCCTGTTGCCCAGGTAGAGCCACTGCATGGGCTTTTCCGTGTGATTGATGGAGGAATGTGGCACCCTGAAATTGGGAGGAATGAGAAAGGCGGTCCCGACCCGCTGGACGAACAGCCGGTTACCGAACAACAGCAGGCTGTCACCCTTCAACTGGCACCAGATTTCCTCGCATCCGGGACCATGCAGGTGCGGCTGCGCCATATCCATGGCATCGACACTCACGATTGCCAAGCCCATGGGGTTGCAGAACTTGACACCGTCCACGATGCCGCGGCCAATATGTGCCCAGTGCATTCCCGCACTCGGCATGTGATCTTTATACGAGCCGGTCTTCATTTCTTTCAGCGGTTCAAAGTCACCGGTGATCTCTTCCACGACGATGACCGCTTCGAGATAATCTTCCTTGCAGGTGTTGAAGAACTGGTATTCGAGGCCGGCGGGGATGAACACGCCAGTCCCCTCGGAAAGCTCGGCCGTCTTGCCACCCGCTTCAACTCGTCCGACACCCTTGGTTATGTAGAAGAACACCTGATCCTTGTCATGTTTAGTTTTCTGTGTCCACGTGTCCGGATCAAGTTTCCCGTGATTATATGCCTTGATATACTTCAGAACAGCGCCGGGGCGCGAGGGATCCGTCGGATCACCCGGGAAGAGATATTCCCGCTCGATCCACCCACCATGCTGGACAGAACCTCTATAAACGGGAGAATCCAGGAAGCTGTGCATGTACATTTCCACGTTCGTGTCGGTCTCGGGATACCGGTGATTGTAATCATCGAGCTCAAAAAACGAAGGCCACTTGTCCTGCCCAAAGGCTGGTTTCTGGGCAGATGCCGTTTGCGCGATAAAAGCTGCCAGAATTAACATCATGACGGTGACTTTTTTCATCAGTTAACCTCCTTTACATTGTACGTTATTACTACGATCCCACACAAAATTAGTTCTTCATGTTACTGTTTCATGATTCGGTGTTGTCAACCTTCTCAATATCCGAAACTACCATGTTGCGTCCACCCTGTTTTGCACGGAGCAGGTAGCTTTCAAGACGTTTGAAAATGGTGACGAAATCCATGTCTCCCTGCTGAAGTTCGGACACCCCGATACTCACCGTGACCCGAACCTTTTCACCCTTATAAACGAAGGCCGTATCCTGGACGATTTTTCGCAGTTTTTGGGCTGCGTTTATACCTTCTTTCAGCTCGGTGTGCGGCAAAAGCACGATGAACTCTTCACCGTCATACCGTGCTAAAATATCAGTCATCCGAAGGATATTTCCAACATTAAGCGCCATTCCTTTCAATACCCTGTCACCTGCATCGTGGCCGTAGGTCTCGTTAATCTCCCTTAAGTTATCGATGTCGAAAAATATGATGGTAACCGGCTGCATATAGCGGTGATAACGCTGGATCTCAATGGCGACAAATTTTTCGAAACTTTCACGGTTGTAGATTCCAGTGAGATTATCCTTCTGGCTCTTTTCGAGGAGCATTTTGTTCTGTTCGGTGACGTTACTGATGACATCCGTAAAGTGTTTCTGGAGATTCTCCTTCTCCTTTTCGGCATTTTCAAGGCGTACGGTAAATTCCTGGCGCTTCTCGTCGATTGTTTCAGATATCCTGTTCAACTCCGCGATGATGTTCGTCTTCAGTTCAGCGAAATTGGCGACTTTTTCAACCGATTCCTCGATGTTAGATACCTGATCACCCAAGTGCTCATGAAACGCATAATCATCCTTGAGCGATTGATGAGAGTTGGCGAAATTAACGAGTAAATCCTGTTCCAACTCCATCAGCCTGACACCGATATCTTTGACGAAAACGGTATACCTATCCTGTTCCTCCTGAACCTGCCGTACATATTCCCGCAGTATCTCATTCACCTGCGTGCGTTGCGCGAGCAGGTAATCCACATCTTCACAAGCATCGATGCGGTTCTCGATTTCCTGAATGGCGTTTTGAAACCTGTTGTCGAGCACTTTACCCAATTCTTTAAGGCCCTTGATGCTCGCCTTTTTCAGTGACTTCAGTTTGATCTCGGTCGAATCGCCGAAGAACTTCTTGATGACCGAAGATTTCACTTGGTTGCCACTCTCATCCCCTGCTTCAATCTTTTCTGGCACTCGCTCAAGAATAACATCTTCCCGGACAAGCGTATTTTTGATTCTATCAAGCACGTCCTTACGGTTTTCTATGTGAGCGCCATCGATAACAAGTTGTTTGTACTCGTCCATGAGATCAAAAAGAGTCTCGTTACCGCGAACTCTGCAAATATTCAGTAACATGAGTATTATCCGTGTGTTATAGTCTCTCTCACGATTGAACTCCATTTCCAGCTCAACGATTTCCTTGCGAAGCTGCGTTAGTTTTTCTTCCGCAGCCTCCAGTTGTGATTCCGGAAAATCCTTCTTTTTCGGAGATTTCTGTGAATCTTTCTGCGCGCGGTTTGCCAGTTTTAATATATCGACAACCTTAGGCCTTTTTGCGAGAAACCGGGCAAAAATCGGGGCGGTGAGTTTATTACCACTTTTTGAAATATCTTTGAGCGCCTCCAGAAAAACCTCGGATAAAACTGTCAGATCGTATGTTTCATCTTTCTTTATCATCTTAAAAATAGTCCTTCTCTTGAAACAGTGCTAAAAATAATAAAAACTTGAAAATAAACGATATTGAGCTGATCGTTATTTTGATCTGATACCCGACCATCACGCAAGTAAGTTACGAGATTATTTCTCACATACATCCAAGTACGGGAACAGACCAATAAACATATACTCCCAATACGCTTCACCTGAAAAAAACATTATTTGCCAGTCGAGTGCAACAACTTTTGCGCAAGCAGGTAAAAAAAAATCAGCGAAAACCTGTCGCCAATGGGAAAATCACCGCGCCGACACTGCCAATATGGCTCAATACTGCCATATCGGCATTTATTAAACACAGCACCCGGAAACATCGATTTTTTTCAATAATCATATGTTTATTATTTTCAGACTGTTACGATTATTACCCGTTTTGGCACTTTATTTGCTAAATATACACGTTAACAACAGATATCTATGTCATAAATACTAAATACGGCAAGGGGGATTTGAATAATGTCTAAAATTATTGGAATTGATCTGGGAACAACCAATTCTGTAGTCGCCGTCATGGAAGGAGGACAGCCGGTTGTCATCCCAAACCAGGAAGGTGGAAGAACGACGCCGAGCGTTGTCGCTTTTACCGATAAGGGAGAAAAGCTTGTCGGTCAGGTAGCCAAACGTCAGGCGGTAACCAATCCCGAAAAAACCGTTTTCTCCATTAAGCGGTTTATGGGAAGGAAATACAATGAAGTGGGTACCGAGATCAAAGAGGTACCCTACCGCGTTATAAAGGGAAATAACGATACTGCACGTGTCAAAATCGGGGACAAGGAATACTCACCCCCGGAGATATCCGCATTCGTTCTTCAGAAGATGAAACAGACAGCGGAAGAATACCTTGGACATAAAGTAGAAGAAGCCATTGTCACCGTACCTGCTTACTTCAACGACTCTCAGCGCCAGGCGACAAAAGATGCCGGACGTATTGCCGGTCTCGACGTAAAACGTATTATCAACGAGCCGACTGCGGCATCTCTCGCGTATGGACTCGACAAGAAAAAGGACGAGAAGATCGCGGTGTTCGATCTCGGCGGCGGGACGTTCGACATCTCCATTCTGGAGCTTGGTGACGGCGTTTTCGAGGTTTTGTCGACAAACGGCGACACCCACCTCGGCGGCGACGATTTCGACCAGCGTATTGTCGACTGGCTTGCCGATAATTTCAAAAAAGAACAGGGGATCGATTTGCGCACTGATCCCATGGCGCTCCAGCGTTTGA
>CAYWBT010000012.1:0-31794 GCA_964456585.1 uncultured bacterium | reverse complement strand
GGTGCGGATGTCAGCGTTGGACGGCGGTTTTAATTCTTTTCTGGTAGGTTTCCTCATAGAGGGCCAGAACCTTCTTGACCGCGAAACAGGCACAGTCGGATGATATGGTCGCACCGCTGATGGCTCGGATGTCTTTACGGATTATAACCGGGTCTGCGCTGCCCTTGTCAACAAACTGCTTGAGGAAATTTCGTCGCGCGATGGGACGGCCGCGTTTTTCCTTGTACGCCATGACCGCCAGGTTGGTGACCTTCCCGGAGGCGGTATCGAGGGCGATGATAAAGGTGACCGGCCCCCATTTCCCCGGCTGTTCTTCAATAACCGCCACGCCGGTTGTTTGATTATTTTTAATACCGATGAAAAAGGTGTAAGTGGTTTTTTCAGAAAGAGCTTCTGATTTTGTGCCTTTCTGGTAGTGAACGAGCTGTCCGCCCAGTCGCTCCCTGATTTGGGCAATTTCCGTTTCGGTGAGCGTATACGATTCGGTCACAACCTTGTCGACATCGGGAAACATGGCTTCGAGCGCTTTTTCTTCCGTGAGAAGCGTGACCGCCGGACAGGATTGCGAGAAGAATGACGTGATGAGCAGAGCGCCCACGAATACGAAAATTGAGTAATTTGGTTTCATCATGAAGATCTTTCTATTTGTTTTGAACGGTGACATTCATCCCGGACGTGAAAAACTTCTCACCCCCGGTGGTTACCATTAATGTTTCAATGCCGGATACCTTCTCCATGGCTTCCCTGCCGTCTTCTCTGCCCATGACAAACAGGGCAGTCGACCAGGCATCCGCCAGTGTGGGATCGGGAGAAATAACCGTGACACTCGCCAGTCCCCGGGCCGGATAACCGGTACGCGGATCAAGAATGTGGTGGTAGCGGATTCCCTCCCGTTCAAAGTACCGCTCGTAATCTCCCGAGGTGACAATCGCCATGTCGGACAGTTCCAACGCCCCGATGTTTCCCTCGCCGCGGGGATTTCTTATACCGATTTTCCACGGTTTGCCGTGAATTGTACCCAGCGCGTAAATATCTCCGCCGGCATCGATGAGCGCCGATTGTATGCCCTTCTGTTTCAGGGCGCGCAGGGCCTCGCCGACTGCATAGCCCTTTGCTATCGATCCCAGGTCGATCTGGACGTGTTCGTTGTTCTTCGTGAGTTTCCCGCTTTCAACGGCGATGTGCTCATAACCGACCACAGGCAGTATCCGGTCGATTCTCGCGCTGTCCGGGAGCGCGGGAGTGTCGCTGTAAAAGCCCCACGCTTCGACAAGCGGGTACACAGTGATATCGAAGGCGCCGGCTGATTGCTCGCTCACCCGAAGCGACGTTCCGACCAGTGAAACGATTTCCTCATCGACAATCGGCTTAGTAAACCGGTTGAATGCATAGAGCGGACTATCGCTCCGGAGGGCATTGAATTTCCGGTCGATTTCCTCGATTCGTGCGAATGCCGCTTCTATCGCGGGGAGCACTTCGGGAGAACCCGGAACGGTGATGGTACAGTATGTATCCATCAGGTAACGGGTCTGCGATTGGGTCGGACCCGTTTTCCGGCTCCTCACCCAGAAGGCAACCGCGACCAGAACGACTAAGCCAAACAGCAGTATAACTTTCTTGTTCATATCGAAAGACCGGTTGATTCAGGCAGTGCGTCAATCAGGTCACTACCCGTACAGGGGATGACCGCTCCCGTGTTTTTTCGCCCGGGGGAAACACGCTCAGAACGTTACCCGCCAGCCGGCAGCAAGCCGCGTAAATTTCAGCTTCCTGCCGCTGCCGTCAACCCGTTTCCAATCGGCAATATCGTACTGGATTTGCAGCGCAGAGCTGGAAGCGACATTGATCTGTATGCCCGGGGTGATGGTCGTGTACTCCTCTCCGCCCCGTTTCGTATAGTTGATATCGTTGAAGTTCATATCGGCGAAATCGTAATGAAGCATGGCGCGTCCCCACGGGGCGAAACGGTAAAAAACTTTTGCGTAGTACCCGTTTGCGACGGCGTCTTTCACCCCCTCGATGCTCTTTTCCCAGGTCCCGCCGGCATATTCGGCCCGTGCGGAAAAGGCGCTCCCTTCCCAGGCGACTCCGGCGGAATAGCGATACACGGTGTTTTTGTTACCGTCATCGTGTTTCCCGGCGGCGAACGAACCCTGGAATTTCAGTGCGCCTGTCTCCGGTTCGGCATGGAGCATGACGAGAGGTCCGTTGTTGTTGTCGGCGTACTCGTTGCTTCCGCCGTTCAGGATGTACAGGTACGATGGCAGTGAGACGGCGCCGAGTTCGAACGGTTTGTACAGTTCGATACCGGTTTCATGCATTGCACCCAGGTAATCGTTGATGGCAAATTTCCCCCCGATGTGTTCGTCTTCCCAGAAGAGCTCCGCACCGTATTCCCAGGTAAACCGGGGCTTTATCATACCGGCCGAGAGTTCGTATTCACGGGGGAGCAGCATCGTGACAACCGCCTTCCGCCAGCCGGCGAATTTCGGATCGATGGTGCCAGCGCTCTTTTTCGTTTCGCCGAGCGCTCTGCCGAACCGGGGAGTGGCACCGGTTTCCGTATCGAATACCGGCTGTATATCGACCGATAACTTATCGGAGACTTCGCTGGAAAGATAGAGGATGAACTCCCTGAGTCCCATGCCGGTGTATTCGTAACCCTTCCTGCCATCGCTCTCGCCGTCTTTATAATCATAGAGCGTGAGGTTTATATGTCCACCAATCGTGGTATCCTGAGCCTGAACGGAAGAACAGAAGTACAGGAAAAGCACACTGCTGACAAACGCTGCAGTAACGAGATTCCTGAACACAACACAACTCCTGTTTTTGTACGGTTTATCATTCATAGAATGAACGCTTTTTTGTCGGATGTTTTGTGTGCACTGTTCCACGGTACTCATGCTCGCCGTAACCAGAGGTCATACATGGTGAGCACGAAGAGCGTAAAAAACATCAATCCCAGGCAGGTTCCCGCCAGCCACAGAATCCAGGCAAACCCTGTCCATACATACGGGATCAGGAACATGGAGGCGATGTCCACGACAATGACGATGAACGGGAATACGGCGAAGAAACACTTGATATTTTCACGGTACGAGGTGAACATGAAAATCACCACGGGTACCGCAAACAGAAACAGGGCATAATACGGGAGGTAATTATGGGCATGATATGATAACTCCATATATTCCATGCCGCCGTAAGCTTCAGCTATCACGGAGGGTTTCATCTCGCTATCAATGAATATATTGATTAGCAGTGTTACATAGATCAATCCGATAATGCAGAACAGGACCGTTGCCACGAGTTTCATGCTGATTGGTGCCTGCGATAATTTCCTCAACTCCATTCTTTACTCCTCTTCAGAAATCAGTATAGTATCCTTCCACTCATGCATGAGTTCCCCCGGGTGGGAAATTCAGGAACTTTACAAAATGTTGAGTTTCATTATTCTTTTCCACATAATTTCTCCCGTACCGTTGCACTCATGCAAAGGATTCAGGATAAAAATAAAAAATCCGGATATGCGCCTGATCAAGGTAAGCGAACCCGATAGAGGAATAAACATTCTCCGCGGCGATTATTCTTGGAAGTTCTCGTTAATCCAGTCTACCTGTTGCTTGATATTCTTGTTCAACTTGTACTTGATAATATGTTTCCGGTAGTCCGGGCCGACAACCCGTATTTTCTCGAGGTCAAAATTTCCCATACCAGCATCAGAACACCACGCGAGGTACTTCATGTGCCGGGGATCGATGCCCATCAATTCGGTGCAGAGCCGATCCGCAGCGACAAAGTCCGTGCTTGCGATGACAACACCGTGCTCGACAACTGATCCGGCCCAGGGACCATTCCCCTCGATTGCCTCGATCCCGTCGATGACAGAGAGATCGGGCCGGACACCCATTTGTGCCAACAGGAACATGTTGTAGCTTAGTTCACGTCCGCCGCTGCTGCCGGGACCGCCGTGCATTTTCGATTTTTCGTTGATTTGTTCCTTGAGATGACAGACGGGAGAACCCATCGCCACGTTCTTGAAGGAATAGGTGCCGACAACAGCATTGTGTGTTTTCATGAGTGCCGCCGAAATGAGGTACACGTTTGGATCAAGGAACATGTCGATGATATTAATGGGCTCTGGATGGTGTTTTGCCGCCCTGATCCACTTGAGGGTGTAGGGTTCCAGGTTGGCGTCCACGAGCTTTGCGTTGTATTCCTTCTCGAGGGGTAGGTAGCCGTAATTCTCGAAACCGATGAATGCGCTGCACTTTGCACCGGCGGTTCCCTCGGTTATGATAACCTGACGGTCATGGATCGGCTTGAGGAAATCCAGAATACCGCGGATATGGTCGGCGTGGGTCGAGTTGATTGCGTATTCCGGTGCGGCGAGACCGGCGTTGACCTTGATCACGACCTGTCGGTCGCCGATGGCTTCCGCGATTTCCCGCTCGAGTGGTTTCAGCGCCTGATGGACGGCTTCGCGACGGTCAGTATTGTTTACGAGGTGCACGGTGCTGGAAGCGGGTGTTTCCACCGGTGCCGACCTTATATGCGCCGGGGCGAGACCAGCCAGGGATAAACCCGCTGTGCCAGCCGACAGGCGCCTGAGAAACGTGCGACGGTTCGTGGAATTGCGATGAATGTCGTGTTCCTTGTTCAACAAAGTTTCTCCTTTACCGGTCATGCTCATTCGGGGTGCACAGAACGGTGCATGCGTCGAAAAAAGCCCCGTCACCTACAGTTTTAGAAATATACAAAAATATCGTCCGGAATCAAAGAATCGGTTTTTCGGGGCGGCGGAATGCCGCGTGCCTGCCTTCCGGATGTGCCATAGTGACGTCGTCCGCCTCGTTCCGTCCGGTCGGTCGAACGGCGTGATCGCTCATGCTCATAGTGAAGGGATTCATGGCTTCAGAGCATATTGTTCATCATCCCCGCCGGTCGAATCAGGTCGTGCCCATCAGGACGTGCGGGCGAGCCGGAAACCGTTGTACCAGCCGTTCATCTTCGGCCAACTGCAGAAACAGCCCCGTGCCGCAGACCGGCATACCGAAGGTTCGGAGAACCAGCTTCCACCGCGGGTCACCTGCATCTGGTGATAGTAATCGAACACGAGATTGGTATCTCGCTCGGTCAGGTACTTCCCGTAGCACATGGCCGGATTCCAGTTGTCGTCGCAGAACTCGAATACGTTGCCGTGCATGTCGTAGAGACCCCAGGCGTTCGGCTCCTTGCGTCCGACCGGTTGAGGCTTTCCACCGCTGTTGCCGAAATACCATCCAGTCCGCGCGAGATCATGCTCGGTGTTCCCCGTGCAGAAATGGGTCGTCGTTCCGGCACGGCAGGCGTATTCCCATTCCGCCTCGGACGGCAGCCTGAATCCGTTGTTGGCAAAGTTGCCTTTCAGATAGTTTTCGCTCCCCCGACGGGCCTGATCGTCGTAGCACGGTTCGAGGCCGGCGAGCCTGCTCAGCTTGTTGCAGAACTGGATGATCTCATTCGGCCCGATATTGGTGACCGGGAGGTCGCCGCCGCTGAACGTGGAGCGGTTGCTTTCCTCTCCCATCAGTTTCTCAAACTGTGCCTGGGTAACCGTCGTGTCCGCAAGCTGGAAAGCCTGAACCGTTCTTTTGAGTACCGGCTGTTCGTCCGGGTAATACCGGTTGACCTGTTCCGACTGGGCCGGATCATACTGGTAAACGTGGCCCATCATGAAACTCCCCGCGGGGATGTCGATCATGTTGAATCCTTCTATAACTTCATGTTTAGCCATAGGATGTGCTCCTTAGAATGACGATTGTTTTCATCGGTGACGTACAATTTGTACACGTGTATCCGTTTCGGGAAGAAAAATCCTACCGCTTCATGATCCACTGTATGCTCCGCTCAAAAAGATTAAGGTAGTTCCGGTCACGGTAAGCGAAGTACGTATGTCCGGCGGTCAATCCGGCGACCCGGCCTTTTCCCTGTTCCAGACACCAGCCGCCGTAATCGTGACGCTTGTCCCAGAGTCCGGTCGTTTCAAAGAGGGGGATAACCTTCGGGAGGTACAGTTCGGCGCCGAAGTTCTCATCGAGACCGAGGTCGAACTCCTTCATGCCTTTCGTGATGGGGTGGTTCTGGTTGAAGTTGTGGACGTGCACCGGCTGCACCGGGCCGTGTATAACGCCTTTCACTCCGAGAAACTCCATGAGCTTTACCCGGTTAAATGCGGTCGATATCATGCAGTGGATACTGAGAAATCCCATGCCGCGGTTTTTCACATTGTCGATGATCGCATCGGCGAGTTCCTCCGACAGGAAATCGTCGTTCGGGGGTGCCTCCGTATAAATCGGACCGGGAACCCACCCGGGTTGGGGGCCGTCCCAGCGCTCGATCATCAAGACGTCGGCGTCGCTGATAAATTCCGGTGTCAGGTAGCGGCAGTCGTGGATGGAATAGAACTTCATGTCCATCCGCTGGCACATTCTACGGAGCGGGGGTTCCTGCGCCATGAAGTTATGGAGAACGTCGCCTCCGAGGAATACCGCCTTGGTTTCCCCCGGAGCCTTCTTCGGAATATCCCGGGGCATCGCCGAATGACCGTCCGGCGTGATAATCGCCGCCGTAGCAAGCGATGCCAGCCCGGTTTTAAGAATTGTTCGCCGCGATGTGATGTTTCCAGCCATGTTTCACTCCTTCTGTGTATGGTGACTATTCTCTTTGTGTTGTATATGCCTGAACTTCTTTTATAGTACTATCCGGTAAACACCATGAATCTTTAGCGGTTCCGCCTCGAATTCCGCCCAGCCGTTACGGTAGCTGAAGCTGAGCGTTTTTCCTTCCGGGACCGTTGTAACGCTCTTTGGTTTCCCGGCAAGATGCACCCTGACTTTGATGCCGTAAATGGTGATGAAATCCTGGATATGCGGTGTGCCGAGTTCGCGCTTATCCGCATTAAAATTTATGAGGTGGATAAAGCGCTCACCGGAGCGTTCGTTATAAAACACTTCCACATTTATCGGCGCGTTGTCGAGTGCTATCGTCCGTGATTCGACCGTATACGCGAGATTGAGCAGCCAGAGTGCGATCTTGCGCAGGACGGGTGTGTCTTCCCTGAAGTACGCTTCGAACAACCGCGAGGCGCAGTACACCGCCTTCCCTTTACCGTAGTTGTTTATGGTTATTCCCGGCCCTTCGGGATGTACCGCGGGTGGGGGAGAGCCGGTCTTTATCCCCTCGTACGGCGGCACCAGATCGATCAGAGTCTGTGCCGTGGTCGGCACGATGCGGGTATAGTTGCCCACCACCTGGACGTCATAGGCAGGGATGCCGAAGGGCTCGTTTTTTTCGGTAATCCGCAGGTAGCTGTTGATGGTATCCGAAGATCCCCGGTAGTCGACACCCAGGACATCCGCGATAGAAAAGGTATCGAGTTGCTTGTTTTCACTATCACGAAGGCCTGTTTCACCGGTTGCGACGAGGGCTCCGCCGTTCCTGACAAAGCGCCGGATCGCAACGCATTCTTCCTCGTTCAGAATCCGTTGATCGGGAAGGATCAGGACGCCGTAGCGGTCAATTGTCTTGAGAAAGACATCGCTGTTGACAATTCCCAGTTGAACGTGCCCCTCGATGAGCGCCTTGTGCGCACCGCACACCGCATGGTACGCCGGGCTTGCCGTCCAGCCGGTGCAGGGATTCATCGGCGCTTTCGACCAGACGGAATCCGCGGAATGGAGGATCGCCGCGTCCTTGACCGGTACGCATCCCTTCAGAAACGGTTCGAGTGCTCGTGTCCGATCGTTGACCGCCCGGTAGGCATCCATGAGCGCGCTATCGGGATTGCCGGACGGGTAGGGATTGTCGGAGAGGTAGGTCCTTCCGCAGGCGGCGAGCAGGATGGCGTTCTCGTGCAGGAACGCTTCGGGTTCACGCATGGTGTAATCACCCCAGGAGTATCCATCGATGGCCATGCAGCTCCAGGTGATGTCAGGACGCACGTCGGTCAGCGTGGCAAGGTAGCGCCCCTCCTCGGAGAAGTTGTAGGAGTACAGTCCCGTTCCCGGCACCGGCGTATCCCAGCAGATGTGCATGACATACTCCGGGGGAGTCACCGGGTAGCGGGAGACCATCCAGACCCCGTTGTTGAGAATCGCCACACCCGGCTTGATCGCCGAGAGGGCTCGGTAGACCTTCTCCATATAAGCTTCCATGTGACGGTTCGCCCACTTCCGGTAGGCGAACGCCTTGGGATCGCTGTCATCGGTGGGAATATCCCCGCCCACTTCGCGGGCGAACAGGTCGCGGCAGTAGGTACAGTAGCAATTGCTGCGCAGGTACGGCTGTGTCACACCATCGATGAAAAATCCGTCCACATCGTACCATTCCAGGATTTCACGGTACTGGGGAATCGCCACCTCGTCGACCCACGGTGAATTCGGGCAGGTCTCCGCACTCTCGCCGATCGAGCCGATATCAACAATGGTTCGCGACGGATCATGGTTGTAAATCCAGTCGGGGTGTTCGCGGTGGAAACGAGGTTCCTGGTGCGCCGACATATACACGATGGTTCTGATTCCCCGTTTTTTCAGTGCCCGGGTCAGTTCGCCGGTGAAATCACGATCGAGACCCGGATGAGGGACGCCGATTTTCGTGGGGTAGTATGACGGTCCGTCCATCGCCATGTAGCTGACCATCTGGAATCCGGCTTCCTGGAAGATATCTGCGGCGGCTTCCGCATCGAAGTTGCGGTAAATCGCATCGAATCCGCCATGGTGTGCATCGAGATGAAGCTGTCGGTAGATCGCTCCATACCATGCCCGTGCCTGCTCTTCCGCTTCGGCGGTGTGGACTAACGGTCGTATGCCGGCAACAAAGGCTGCAGCAGCGGTTGCACGTGCGGTATTCTTCAAGAAGCTGCGCCGGGTGACACGACGCCTGACTGGTGATGACATATCTTCCTCCCTCCCGGTGGTCTGTGATGATATCGTTGAGCGCGGTATCCCGTCATGCAGAAACGAGAGCTTCTCCTTCTATTCTAAAAGAGTGCAAAATTGAACATAGCCCGGTATTGAGGACAACCCTGTTGTCATGATAACCGAATATGGCCATTGAATCTGCGTGATGGGCTGTTCTTCCCGCTTGGTGCGCACCCTATCTGCCGGAGAGATCGTCTCCCCAGTTTTTCACGTTCAGTGCCTTATACTCGTCGGACATGTCCGCGTTGTAGTTTCCGGCAAGCATACTGTTGTCGACAATCACGATTAACACCATGATCTCGAGGTCTTCGCTGGTGTTGTTATACAATCCGTGGGAATCGTTGAGCGTGCAGGGTATGGCATCACCCTCGCGGATATCCCAGGTATGATCATTGACCGTCATTCTGCCGCGCCCGGACAGGATATAGTATACCTCTTCGGTGGCATTGTGCTGGTGATAGCCGATCGAGGTGTCCGGCGGCAGGATGCAGTGACCGATTCTGAACCAGTCTGTCTTAAAATTGTTGTTGAGCCAGAGCTTGTTGTTCAGAATGGCGCCCTTTCCGAGGTGGGCGTTGTTGATGGGTTTCATGAGACGCCGGTCGAACCGTGCCCATTTGAACGGAGCGGGAGACACGAGTTTCTGGTTGGCGAGGTCTTCCCCGTAGTCTATTGTTTTGCCCTTACCCTTTTCTACGGAGACCGAAATGTTCATCCACTCGATGGTCTCATCGGAGTTATTGTAGATGCCGTGGGATGAACCAAGCGGACATAATACGCATGAACCTGCCGGCAGCAGAGCGGTCCGCCCGTTGACAGTAAATACCGCAGGAGCGTTGAAAACAAAGTACATGTCTTCGGAATTACGGTGAAGGTGTTCGCCTATTCCGCATTTTGGAGGGATTATTCCGCGGTGTATATTGAAGATGTTGCTTTCGAACGTTTCCGTGCCGAGCAGTCTCATGAAGGAAATGCTTCCCGGCCCGTCATGAACATGCTCATATACTACATATTTTGAAGGATCAGTGCGCCCCAAGACCGGCGTACCCTCCTGTTTTCCAATGGCGAGTGAAGGGATTCCCGCCAGCGTTCCTGCAGCGATGATCGAAGTTCCAAAAATTGTTCTTCGTTTCATGGTTATGCCCCTGTTCTTCTCCTGTTTGTCTGAAAAAGGATGCTGGTAGATACTAATCTTTGGTACCTGATCTGTGCCGACCGTTCGGTGACTCTACGTCGGGTTTTCTCTTCACCGGATATGCGGAAACGTATCCCGTCAAACAACCAACGGCAGGGACACGGTGAATGTCGATCCCGACCCCGGCGTACTTTCAACGCTGATTACGCCCTGGTGCGCCTCAATAATTTTCTTCACGATCATCAGTCCCAGGCCGGTGCTCGATTCTCCCCCGGTCGGCCGTGCGGTCAGCTTTTGGAACTCCCCGAAGAGCTTGGTCTGATCTTCCGGGGAGATGCCGGGGCCCTCGTCCCGGACGCTGAACGCAACCGCGTCGCCGGTCTTTTCAATCGTGAAATAGATTGTTGATCCCGGCGGGGAAAATTTTATCGCATTACTCATGAGATTGTCAATAACCTGCGTAATTCTCTCGGGATCAAACAGGATATCAGGCACATCATGGAACGAGGTGTGTACCACGATATCTTTTTTCTTCGCGATCAGGGTAATGAGATGAATCCTTTTTTCCAGAACTTCCCCGAGCGGCCCCCGGGTAAGCGTAAGCTTCATTTTTCCGCTTTCAATAACCGAGACGTCGAGAAGATCGTTGACGAGGGTGAGCATGTGTTCGCTTGCTTCGTGAATGATGGTGAAAATCTCTGTCAGTTCAGCGTCGAGCCCGGAGTCTTCATCGAGATAAATCTCGCAGAAACCCCTGATCGAGGTGAGCGGATTGCGGAGATCATGAGCCGCCATGCCCAGGAACTTATTTTTCAATTCGTTCATCTCCGCGAGTTTCCGTTCGGTTATTGCGTACGAGGCAACCAGCTTTTTCAAAAGGTTATTAATAATGGCGCTGTCTTTCTCCCGTGCCCGGTATTCGATCAATTGCCTGAAGATCTGTGAAGACTGGGCGCCCTTCATGTTTTCAATCAGGTTGTATTCGGGTATATGCATTTCTCGGTTCATAGGTATAATCCTTTAGTATTCGCCGTATTCTTATTTCCACGCCGGGTACTTACCCTTGATCTTCATTGATACCATCGATGCCGACAGTGGTCAGTGCATAAAGCTTGCGAATGATGATGCTTATATCTTCCTGCCGGGTGAATATGCTGCCGTGCTGGGGTGCAATCATCGAAAACGGGATAGCCTTAATTCTATCGAGTGCATTGCGCAGCGCTTTATTTGACGTCATGACCTGCTCTTGAAATTTTATGATATACCGGAGCGAACAGAATTGTTTTCCAACCGGGCACATCGAATAGGTTGTGCACTGTTCGCACTCAGGCGCGAGCGTTTCAAAGATGTTCCATATCTTGGAGTATCTGCCGAAGATATCACTTGTGAAGAGCACGCCGGTCTTTTCATCGAACGTAATAAAGCTGCCGGCTGAATGAGCGAACGGTGTTCTGATAAACGTAAGCTTTCTCCCCGAGGAAAAGGTGAACTGGTTGTCGATTGTATCGATCGACACGATGGGGGAAGAAACCGAATAATGCCGTATAAAGGGGATGTTATACCTTTCAGTGAGAAGTTTCAAATCGTCACGGTCGATGATATCTTCTAAATTCGGAATGCTGCCGCAGAGATCGGGATCGTAGTGCTGATAGATGAGTGTTGAGATGGATGAAGGTGAGATGCCGACCTGAAGAATTTTCATCATGACGGTTGGGAAATCCGGTCGACTGCCACCATCGATGACGACCGCCTCGTCACCGTCCACGATGAGATAGGGATTACAGTGCAATCCTGATGATTCGTCGTAAAAGCCGACCCAGTGAATGCCCTCAGCAATCTCAATAGGGTGATCATAGTCTAAGTTCGTCTGTTCAGCGTCGTGCATGCTCACACTCCCGTGATGGTTATCGGTATATATACAGAGGTCGTTACGAATATTAGCAGATTTTCTCGTTCGGACTTTTTCTCTTTGGAATTTAATATATTATAATATAAATTCCAGTAGAAAATGAAAATTAAATTACTTCAGTGACCATGAAATGAGCATCCGATAGTAAATAGTGCTTTTTCGAATATCATCATATGTAATCCGGTTTTTTAATTTCACTGACCAGGCAAGGATCGATTTCATGCTGAATGATAGGGTGACAGTACATTTCGTTCCCCGAACACCTTCCCAATCCGGCAGGAAACGAATCGTGAGATGTGCGGTATTTTTTTTCGCCGTCTCTGTTTTCATGCTTTCGGTTCATACGAGCAAAGCCGAAACATTCAGAAACATCACCGCTGTTTCATACATCGATTATGACAACATCGGCATCTCGAAAGTTTTTGAAAGTGCTATGATCGCGCGGATTCACCCGCGGTTGTCGCTCCTGGTGAAGGGCTATCATGATCACCGTGCAGACTGGAATAACACCATCGTAACGGCAGGTCCGGTTATTATTATTGACCGACACCATTACCTTGAGCTGACCTACGGGCATGGTAACGATGCGGATGATACAAAAGCAGATTTTTACACGATCGAGATGACCCGTGAAATGCCGCGGTATTTGACCGGCCTGGGGATGAGGCACGGCAGATATCCAGGATATTCATACACGGTAATGTCGCCGAGCATACGATACAACGTGAATACCCGATGGTCGCTCTGGGGCAAATACTTTGCCAGCTTCGATTCGGAAGAGAATTTCGATCATGCGCTTTGGGTCGATGCCGAATACCAGGTAACCACGAAGAATGCGATCAAAGGGGGATTCACCAGGGGGAACCGGCTCTACAGCCCTGAATATGAATATAGTTTCGGCGGCAATGCGGGAATGAGCTTTTATTCGCTCCTTGCCGAGTATACCTTCATTGCGTCCGAGAGACTGACCCTCAAATACCACTACGAGAGTCTCCTGCGGGAAGCAAAATATCGAGATAGTAAAAACATCATCATCGTTGATGTCCGTTTTTAATGGAGTTCAGCTTCCTGTCGATGGAATGGCCTAGTATGCTGGATACTTTCCGGATTGAGCAACTGGTTATCATCGGTGTCATCCTGGCGCTTGTTTTCGTCGTCATGATGCTCGTGATATATGCGTTGATACTGCGCATCAGCTTCAATCGAAAGGCGCGGTATATCGCCCGAAAGCGCGATTTTTGGGAAACAGTTTTACTCGAATATCTTACCGGCATGCGAGAAAAGGTCAGTCGTTCGGCAATGGGTCTCAAGGAGAAGGACTGGGTCATTTTTGGTGAATTCATTGAACAGTATCTCCTCGATCTCGAAAGTGAAGAGTATGACCGCATCATTAGGCTTCTCTGGAATGTCGGCTATCACGAAATACTCATGAACGCACTCTCATCGAGGAACATGTGGTTGAAAGAGTATGCCATTTACTATATCGGTTTGATGAAGTACAGCCCGGCGTCACCCGATTTGCGGTACCTGGTCTATGACAAGTCTCCGAGTGTTTCGCTGATGGCGTTCGAGGCGCTCTGTAAAATCGGGAACCGTCAGCACCTGCCCCATATTATCAAGAATATTCTCAACAAGGAAGACATCAACAGGGCGAAAGTATTCGATATTATTCTGGAGTATGGAAGCGGGATCATACCGGATATGATTGTGTTGCTCGATGACAAAGAGGTTACGGACAGTGGAAAGCAGCTGATTGTCGATGTCCTCGGTTTTCACAATGCGATTGAAAGTACCGAAACCGTGCTCAAGCTCGCCCATAAAACGGACGATGAAGAACTGAAAATCAGGTGTATTAAAGCCCTGGGAATTTTCGGCGATACGGTCAGCTACGATTTTCTCCATGACAGCTTTTTGTCTCCCAACTGGGTTGTCAGAAGTCAGGCGGTAAAGGCACTCGGTTCGATTGCATCGGATGACATCATCCCTGAACTATGTGAAATGCTGGTGAACGACGACAACTCGATGGTGAAGTCGTACTGTGCCCGAACACTTCTCACCTTCGGCGACAAGGGGTGGAGGGAACTCGAAACTCTTCTTAGCCTTCACGCCGATTCCAGGGTGTCCGAAATTATTAATTCTGTTCTTTCCGAAGATAAAGGATAATAAAAAAACCGTGCGAAATTATATCTTTGATGCAATACTTGCGTTCAATTATTTTGTTCTCTTTTATTTCATCATCATTAACGCAATATACATTCTTCTGACCGTTTTATCCTTCTTTTCGATACGACGGTACATGAATGAATCGATCTTTATGCGGGACTATAAAAAACTCTTCTGGTCATCGTTCTATAAGCCAATTTCGGTCCTTTCCCCCGCATATAACGAAGAAGCGACCATCGCCGACAGTGTCAAATCCCTTCTTCAACTCAGATATCCTCAATACGAGATCATCGTGATAAACGATGGTTCCAAAGATAAGACACTCGACATACTTATCAAAGAATACAACATGAAACACTTGTTTCGCCACTTTGATATCAGTGTCCCCTGCCAGGAAATCAAGGCACTTTATTCATCAGTCGACTATCCCAACCTCATCGTTGTTGACAAGGTGAACGGCGGCAAGGCGGATGCACTGAATGCGGGAATCAACGTCTCACAATACCCGCTCGTCAGCGCCATCGACGCCGATTCAATTCTTGAACCGGAAGTTATGGCAAAGCTTGCCCAGCCGTTCCTTAAAAATCCCAAAACGATCGCGGTGGGTGGCATCGTTCGCGTTGTCAACGGCTGCACGGTGAGGGCGGGGGAAGTCATAAAAATCGCCCTGTCTCCGCGGTTGCTGCCGAATTTTCAGATTATCGAATATTTACGGTCATTTCTTTTCGGACGAGTGGGATGGGACGTCTTCAACGGACTCCTCGTGATATCGGGAGCATTCGGTCTCTTCAGGAAAGACGCGGTCATAGTCTGCGGCGGCTACCGTCACGACACCGTTGGCGAAGATATGGAACTGATAGTACGAATGCACCGGACGATGCGCGAAAAAAAAATTCCTTACCGGATCACCTTCGTCCCGGAACCGGTCTGCTGGACCGAAGTACCGGAATCGGTAACAATTCTAGCCCGCCAGCGAAACCGGTGGCAGCGCGGGCTTATCGATTCCCTCAAGCTGCATAGAAAGATGCTCTTTAATCCCCGCTATGGTGTCATCGGTCTGTTTGCCATGCCGTTTTTCTTTTTCTTCGAAATGCTCGGACCAGTTGTCGAACTGGCAGGATATATTGTCTTTCCGCTGTCTCTCATGTTTGGAATCGTCAACCTCCCCTTTGCGATTCTCTTTTTTTTCGTGGCGATTGTTCTCGGTGTCATCCTCTCGGTGAGTTCCCTTGTGCTCGAAGAACTCTCGTTCAGAAAGTATCCGAATCTGATTCATATCGTGATACTGTTCGTTTTCAGTGTCCTCGAAAACTTCGGCTATCGCCAGCTCCATACCTGGTGGCGCTTCCGGGGAATAATTGATTATCTCATGAAGAAAAAATCGTGGGGCGTGATGGTGCGCACAGGAGTGAAAAAGCAGGGGTAATAATCCGTCTCCATGTCATCCTTGGCCGGACGTCATTCTGTTTGGATGCCAGTGGCGGAGCTTGGGAGGAGAAGGGCTGAAGATACCCCCAGATACGGTACTGTCAGGGAAGTGCTTTTTTTCTATGGTGTCCGGCTGCGGTCTTCCGAAAAACAAGTGTCATTGTTTATTCGTAGGAGACAGCCGGATGCCTGCTCTTCCCCCTCCAGGCTGTTCCTGGCATAAAACGGCAGTCGCAGCGGCTTACCCGATAATCCTTCGGATACGAGCGAGAAGTTCGGCAGGACGGAAGGGTTTGACAATATAATCGGCCGCTCCGGTCTCCAGCCCATGGACGATGTCATTATCCTGCCCTCTCGCGGTGAGCATGATCACAGGGATTGCTTTCAGGGTTTCGTCATGCTTCACCTTTTTCAACACCTCGAAACCGTCCATGACCGGCATCATGACATCGAGGATGACGAGATCCGGCATGATTTCTGTGATTTTTTCCAGTGCTTCACCGCCGTCCTTTGCCCAGGTAAGCTCGTATCCTTCTTTTTCTAATTTGAACGTGATCAAACGGGCGATGTGAGATTCATCTTCAGCAAGTACAATTTTTCCTGGCATTCGCTTATTCCTAAGTTCCGGTGCTTTGGAAACCGCCTCGTCCGGTCCCGTCTCGTGGTCTGGCTCAACAGAAGCACCTGGGGATGCCTCAGCCCTGAGAGCATGCACTTTCGGGGTGTCACCCTCGAAACGCTGCGCGATTCTGAGATGTTCACGTGCTCTGTCAGGGTCCACTTCGAGTAAATACTGACCCAGTTTAAAATGTGCGCGGGGAGCTTGGGGATCAAGAAAAAGCACCCGTTCAAGCAGGTTTGCCGATTCCTCGTGCATGCCTTTACTGGCATAAATGTCAGACAGAACGTAATATCCCGAAGTATACGAGGGATTCGCTTCAATTCCTGCAGTCAGAACTTCTATCGCCTCTTCGATCCTCCCCTTCCGCGCCAGTTCTTCACCGTATCGGGCAAATACCACGGAACCCGGATTTTCCTTAAGTATTTCTTCCGGATCTTTCAACGAAATCGCCTCCCCGAAAATAAGCTGTTTACAGGTGGATAGTACCTGAGGTTTATCCACCATTCAATTCAATAATACAATAGAGAGTGGGGAAAAGTCAATTATAAATGTCCGCCATACTATTTATGATAATCGATATGATTTTCACTCGATATCTTCATTTGTGCACTTGGCGGATGTAATTCCATGAGTTGTATGCCGGAAAAGAGGAAAATTTTTTTTCTACCACTGTACAATAAACAGGAGAAAAATAGTAAAGGGGAAAAATCCGATGCTCTTCCATTTTGCCGCCTCGGGAGAATCAAAGATTCCCATCTCGAGTTGCGAAGGAGGGGCATATTCTTTTCATGCAACCGACTTTTTTTAACTTGCAATATTGTCAAAATAGCTGTATAAATACTATGCAGGAAAAAAGGAAGTGGACGTATGATGTCCAGTATAATTAAGGAGGTTTCCGCTCAGAAAAGGTCTCGTTCTTCTTTGGCCGGTTTTGTTATGGTTCAGAGCCGTCAGGTAAGAACGTTTAGGTTTTTTAACGAAGGTGTTCAATGACAGGCAGTGAACCACCCGTAAAAAATAACGGGAAGTCTTCTCCGGAAAAAAGCATAGCAACCATCTTAATGGTTGATGACGAGCAGAACATTCTCACGGTATTCGAGGACTATCTCACCGCAAAGGGCTACTCGTTCGTCCCGGTTCGCGATCCCCGCGTTATTCTCCAGAAAATCAAGAGCGTCAATCCTGATATCATATTCATGGATATCAGACTCGGATCGATGAGGGGGGAGGATGTTATCAAGGTACTCCGGAAACGTGGGGTGACAACACCGATTATCGTGATATCGGGATTTATCGATAAGGCCCTTATCACCGGGCTCAAAGAGTGCTCGGTAAGCGGTTACATGGCAAAACCGATTGATTTCAAAAAACTCGATGAGATGATCCATGCCATACTGGAAAAGAAGAAGCAGTCGAAAGCGGTACTGTCCATGGCAAAGCAGGCCGGTTTGCAGTCAAACATGCAACGCTCGCTGCTCCTCATTACCGAGAATAAGATGCTGGAGGAAGATCCCGGCAGCTTTTTCCCCAAGGACATGGTTGAAAAATTCAGATATACTATGATTGTCAAGAGCGGACTTTATGATTCTATTACCGCGCTGAAAGATAATAAGAACAATATTCAGGTCATCATGATCGATGCCGCGGATGAGGCGAAAACCCGGATCATGACAAAACTTCTTAAGATTACCGCGAACAATCTCTCTATTCCGGTGTACTTTTCCGCGGGAAGTTTTTCACGTAAATTCCGTGATTTCCTCGAAGAGCTTGGTTTCGAAAACCTCATCGCACGTTCAGAATTCTCACCGAAGGAACTGATCGGAGTATTCGAATCAGCGCTGAGAGATTGTGCCGATTCCATGGGGAAGAAGACAGCGGGGAAGAAGCATGCTGTTATCAAGGACCTTAAGGCAATAAAGACACTGCCACCCATGCCCGCCATCTTCATCCAGATCGAGAAGCTCGCCCGTAACCCCAATGCTACCACTGCCCAGTATGGAATCATACTCGAACTCGACCCCGGTATCACCGCCCGAATCCTGCGTATGTCCAATTCGACGATGTACTCTTTCAAGCGGAAGATAAAGAATGTGAAAGATGCGGTGGCCCTCATGGGAACCCGCGAGATTTTATCGCTCGTCCGCCTGGCCTGTGTAACCGGAAACCTGAAGGCGCCGCCCGAAGTTGAACGTGAGATCAGGGCTATCTGGGAACATTCGGCGGCATGTTCGATAACCGCCAGGTTGCTCTATGAAGAAACAGCATTCTCTCAGACCAAGGGGCTTGAAGACGATCTCTTTATCTGCGGAATACTCCACGATATCGGCAAGATTATCCTCTGGAAGTACTATACCGACATCTATATGTCCTTCATGCTAAATCCCGCAGTATCGAGCCATCCGACTATATCCGACGAGGAAAAACACTTGGGAACAACCCACGCCAAGGTCGGCAAGGCGATTGCCGACTACTGGGAACTCCCCGATTCGATCGGCGATGTCATCGGGTATCACCACAGCCCCATGCTGAAACAGGGATCCGACCTGGTCAAGATAATCCACTTCGCCAACATTATAAGCAAGTGGATCATGTACGAATTCCCGGAGGGGGAGAAACCGATACCCGAACCCGAACTGCTTGAGAAAACCGGTATGACAGAGCTCCAGCTTCAAGAGTTATCGCAAAAACTTGCCCCGCAGATCACCAAAAATACCGAACTCATCACCAGAACACTGATCGGCTGACCGCTTATCCGGTACGGTTCTGTGCTCTCCCCATTGCACCATGTAGTCTTTGTGTTCCGCCCGGCGGCGGAGGTTTTGCCGCGGGATTACGCGCCACTACCGTGTCCCGAATACAGGAAACAACTTCTTTCCCGCCTCGAGCACGCTCAACGGGAAATCATGAGGATAGTGCAGTCGAACAAGCTCCTCATCGCGGACGCCGCGGGGCTGAAACTGCTGCAGGCAGTACCGCTGCACACCGGCGGCAGCAGCGGCTTCCATGGTATCTGTCAACTCCTGCACGGAGAGAAGGAGGGGATGGTAGGTCGTGCGAAATTCATGGGCAATCCCGGAATCGAGTATGTGCCGAATACTCTGGGAAACAGGAAAACACGATCCGGCACAACCGGTGATGCGGTCGTAGATTCGTGGAGAACCTTTAATGTCTAAGGCGACATAATCGACAAGATCCTGCGCGAGGAGCATGCGCAGAATGTCGGGATAGAAACCGTTCGTGTGGAGAGCGGTTTTGTATCCCAGGCTTCTGATCCAGGCGATGAATGATGGCAGTGAACGGTGGAGAGTTGGTTCGCCTCCGGAGAGTACAATACCCTCGAGATAACCGATATGAGTCTTGAGGAAATGGGAGATCGTTTCAAATGAATACGAACCAGGGCTCTCGCTATTTCTCAGATCGTAATTGTGACAGAAACGGCAGTTCCAAGGACAACCCCGGGTAAAGAGAACGGCGGAAAGATATCCGGGAAAGTCGATCGTCGTCATTTTCTGTATTCCGGCGATCGGTATGGTGTTTGTAGTCGTTTCCGCTTTTTCGGTTAGTATCATGTATCTCGGTCTTACAGGTTGCTAAGTGTTTTAGATTCGCTGTAAAATCTTCTCTCGTTGTGTTCGCTTTTTTTACCGATATTGAATTCGCTCACCGGCCGATAGTACCCCATGACACGACTCCAAACTTCACATTCCTGACGGTCTTCATCTTCCAGGGTAATAAGGTGTTCGCCAATTAACGACTGAACCATGATGTTCCTCCTCAATGGTAAAAATCAGGAAATTTTATCGAGTTCGATTGTATCATATTTTTTCGCCACCAGTTCCTCGTCACACTTGGGACAGTATCGATGCTCCCCGGCGATATACCCGTGCCGGGGACAGATCGAAAAAACAGGGGCGATGGTGATATAGGGAATACGGAATTTCTCGAGTGTTTTATGTACAATTTTTTTGCATACCTGGGGATTGGATATCCGCTCACCCATGTACAGGTGGAACACGGTTCCGCCGGTATACTTTCTCTGTAGCTCTTCCTGGTGGCTCAGGGCAGCGAACGGATCGTCGATGTATCCCGCGGGAAGCTGGCTCGAGTTCGTATAGTAAGGTGCCTCCTCCGTACCTGCCTGGAGAATGTCCGGGAACCGTTTTTTGTCTTCTTTTGCAAAGCGGTACGTCGTGCCCTCGGCCGGTGTGGCCTCCAGATTGAAGAGCGTGTCCGTTTCTTCCTGGAACTCCACGATTCGTTCCCTGATGTGATCGAGCAATTCGCAGGCGAGCGCATGACCGTGTTCATCGGTGATATCTTGGGCATCGCTGGTATAATTGCGTATGCATTCGTTGATGCCGTTAACACCGATGGTGGAAAAGTGATTCTTGAGCGTGCCCAGATACCGCTTGGTATAGGGGAAAAGCCCGCTGTCGATGAGCCGCTGGATGATTTTCCGTTTTGTGGTCAGGGACGTCTTGGCGAGGTGGAGCAGTTCATCGATGCGCTCCCACATCGCTTTTTTGTCGCCTTTAGCCAGGTACCCGAGCCTCGCGCAGTTGATGGTCACCACACCGATCGAACCGGTCATCTCAGCGGAGCCGAAGAGACCGTTACCGCGCTTCAACAGCTCGCGAACGTCAATCTGGAGCCGACAGCACATCGACCGCACCATGTTCGGCTGAAGATCGGAGTTGATGAAGTTCTGAAAATAGGGAATCCCGTATTTCGCGGTCATCTCGAAGAGCGGATCGGTATTCGGGTGGTCCCAGGGAAAATCGTCGGTGATATTATACGTCGGAATAGGAAAGGTGAAGACCCTCCCCATGGCATCACCCTTGCTCATGACATCGATGAATGCCCGGTTGATCATATCCATCTCTTCCTGGAGCTCGCCGTAGGTGAAATCCAGGTGTTTATTGCCGATCAGTGGCCGTTCGTCACGGATGTCTGCGGGGCATACCCAGTCGAGGGTGATGTTGGTAAACGGTGTCTGTGTGCCCCACCGCGAGGGGACGTTCAGGTTGTAGACGAACTCCTGGATGTGCTGATGAACCTCTTTGTACGTGAGGTTGTCGATTCGCACGAACGGGGCGAGATAGGTGTCGAATGAGCTGAAAGCCTGTGCACCGGCCCACTCGTTCTGCAGTGTTCCAAGGAAGTTTACCATCTGGCCGACCGCGCTCGAGAGGTGTTTCGGCGGCGAAGCTTCGACCTTTCCCGGAACACCGTTGAATCCCTCAGTCAGGAGTGACTTGAGCGACCAACCCGCGCAGTAGCCGGAGAGCATGTCGAGATCATGAATGTGAATATCGGCGTTCCGGTGTGCATCACCGATTTCGGGACTGTAGACGTGGTTGAGCCAGTAGTTGGCGATCATTTTGCCCGAGACATTCAGGATGAGACCGCCGAGAGAATAGCCCTGGTTCGCATTGGCGTTGATACGCCAGTCAAGACGGTCGAGGTATTCATTCACCGAGGTGGTGACATCGACGAATGTTTTCTTGTCGGCCCTGAGACGCTTGTGCTGCTCGCGGTAAACGATGTACGCACGGGCTGTTTTGATATAGTTTGCCGATATGAGAACATGCTCGACGATGTCCTGAACGTGCTCGATTTCCGGGATGCCGGTGCGGTGACTGTGCGTGAGCACCTTGATCACCTGTACGGTGAGCAGTTCGGCTTCGAACTGGTCGAACTCGTCGGTTGCCTTGCCGGCCTTGGCAATAGCAACCTTGATCTTTGTCGGATCGAACTGCACAAGCATGCCATCGCGCTTCCGGATCTCAGTGAAGGGAAGGGAAAACTCAATCTTCATGCGAAAACCTCAATCTATCATGCGGTGAATTTTTTTTGTTTTCGTGGCGTGGGTGTATAGATACACAAGGAAAATGTTGAAAACGTGTTAACAGCTTATTGACAAGCTCTGGACAACATGTTGACAATATATTGTATTGTCGGAAATTTGATGTACAATATATAGCATAACATTCCATTAATTGTCAAGTTGTTTTTTTCGAATTTTCAGGATTTTTCACTCTGGTGTCTTCGGGCAGTGTGGAAGAAGAAGCACAAGAAGATGGCAGGCATGAAGGTACGGCTATACCACGTGTGCCCTCCGGTGGTGCTGAGGGCACACGCGAGTGTCTTGTCTCAATCGAACCGTACCTGGGGTGCGGTCTGAGCGGCCTCCGGCGCCTCGAAAAATTCACGGCGCTGGAAATTGAACATACCGGCGATGAGTGATGCCGGGAAACGGCGGATGTAGGCATTGTACTGTTTGACCGCGTCATTGAAGCGCCGTCGCTCGACCGCGATGCGGTTCTCTGTGGAGGCGAGGTCATCCTGAAGCCGGATGAAATTTTCGTTGGCCTTGAGCTGGGGATAGTTCTCAACTACCATGAGGAGGCGCGAGAGGGCGTTCGAAAGACCGCCTTCCGCATCCATGCGTTCTGCCGGGGAGGCTGCGCCGCCAACTTTCGCACGGGCCTCGGTGACCCGGGTAAAAACCTCGCTTTCGTGGCTTGCATAGCCCTTGACCGTTTCCACGAGGTTCGGGATCAGATCATACCGGCGCTGCAAAACGTTTTCCACCTGCGCCCAGGAGCCGTTGATTTCTTCATCCATGGTAACAATGGCGTTGTAGTTGTTCTTCACCCACCCAAAAATACTGAGGGCGACGAGGAGTACAATCCCGACGATGATCGCCAGGATGATAAGAAATTTTTTCATACGTGATCCTCTCTTTCAGCCATGATATCGACAGCATGTGAAAGTTTATCCAGTTCTTCAACATAGTGATCGAACAGCTCATCGGTTTCCGTTTCACCGATCTTCAGCGAACCATCGGCGACCCGCTGTAGTTTCACAAACAATGAGTTGTCGAGTTCGTAGGCCTCTACTACCGCATTCAGGAGCGATTCGGTATCCACCGGTATGTTCCGGTTTCTGAGAAAGAGCGCCCCGGCAAATACCAGCCTGAATGTGTTCAGCGAACGGTTGATGAGATCCATGAGACCTTTCCGGTTACCGCGGAGGTTCAGATATTCAGCCCGCAGGTGAAGCAGTTTTCCCTTGAGTTCGCGCTCGCACTGGTTGCGGACATTGTCGAAGGTGAAGTGCCGATTTCCCGGAACCGTTTCGTGATCGCCAGCGGTAGCCTGATCGGACGGTTCTTCCGGTAGTGGTTCGTACCTGAGTGGGCCGAGCACATCCTCGCCGTAGACGACGGCGTATGCGGACGCCATGTCCATGAACTCGAGGGGATAGGTGTCGAGTGAATCATGTATATAGTCCGGTTCGAGGAAGAGGGGCATGGCAATCAATTTCTTTCGCCAGTCCTTCACATACTGTGCGCAGCCCGCAAGTTCGCTCGGCGTATTGTCATTGACAATGACCAGGAAGTTGATGAAGGGAACCTTCGCCTGTTCCCCGCGTGCCGCGGGACCGTACAGGATGACTGATTTCAAATTATCCCCGAATGCCTTCCTGACCGTGCGCAGGAATTCCTCGGTAGCTTTATGTATGTTCTCTGGTACCTGTTCCATATATCCTCCGTTTGATGAGACGGCCGGTTGTCCGGTGAAGGCATGCATGTGTGTGCCTGCCACCTGACGGTTACTACTGTTTCCTTACCGGTGACGCGCTGAGGGTGTCATATCATCCATTAAAATCCCCCGGAAGCACCGCCACCGCCTGACATGCCGCCGCCGAATCCGCCGAACCCGCCGCCGCCGAATCCGCCGCCGAATCCGCTGTAACTGCCGGAGTGCCTCCTGCCGCCGCCGAGCATACTGCCCAGGAGCATGCCGAAAAGTATGCTCCTGCCAAATCGGTTACTCATAAGCAGGATAAATACGATGAACATAAACAGGGTGGCAAGCGGCGATCCGACACGCCTGCGGGTGCCCTGCATGCGTGACGATGGCATCTGCCGGGTTCCTGCGATGTCGTCAAGTTTGATGCCTGAATCATCCGCGATGATGGATGCGATTGCAAGTGCGCCCGCGGAGATACCGGTATCCCAGTCGTTGTTCTTCAGGGAGGGAACCATGTACCGGTCGCGGATCTGGCCCGCGGTGCCGTCTGTTATCAAATGTTCGAGGCCGTATCCGACCTCGATACGCAGCCGGCGTTCTTCCTTTGCGATCAGGATCAGAACACCGTCATCGCGTTCCTTCGAGCCGATTCCCCACTCCTCGAAAAGTTCCACCGCGAAGGTATTTTCGTCAAGACCGCCCATGTTTTCCACGGTTACCACGGCGACTTCTTTGCCCGTGCGAGTTTTGAGATTTCGGAGGACTTCTTCCAGCCGGGATTCCATTTCTCCGCTGATAATGCCGGCGAAATCATTGACATATCCAACCGGCTCGGGAAACTGCGCCGCTGTGCAGACAGGGGTGTGACCTGTGGCCAAGAGGAGTATCGCGGTTGAGATAATCCACAAGATGTGATTACGGGGCATTATTTCCTCCATCCCGTGGGCTCTCCGGGCCGGGTACCGGGAACGGTTCGGTGAGTTTCATCTGTATCGTGGGATCGACCGGAAACCGTCCAAACCGCTCGCCATAGACAGCGAGACCGCCGGTTGCTGTCGATGCCTCGTTGACTGAGAGTCTGATCCTGAAAGCGCCTTCCTGCGAGGCTTTTTCCACGACTTCGGGCGGGAAAGCTATCCGTACGAGGTATCCGTAGGACCCGGCCTCATTCAACTTCCAGTTGAGCGATCCACCGGTCTGGTTCCAGTGCAGGGAGCCCCTCGGCTGGTTGATCCACGAGAGCAGACCTCGGTGATCGGCTGGATCGTTTTCGAGTGCCACCGTCTGGAGCGGAATCCCGTTTGCCGAGATGATGACACTGCTCGGGTGCCGGTATGTATCGGTCATCGGGTACGAGTTGGGACTGTAGCCCGGATCGATGCCTTTGCGGTTGATGGCGGAAATGCTCTGGCTCTGAATCGATCCTTCTGCCAGGTACTTGCCCTGAATCCGGCGGGCGGAGAGCTCTGCCAGGAACATACCTTCCGAAACGGCGCCGGTGCCCAGTTCCGCAGGCCAGGGGAACGTATACTCGAAGAAGCCGGTGCCGGTGCCCCACACCTTCATGCTGTCCATAACGGTATACTGCATCACCGACCACTCAGCCGCAGAAAAATCCTGCGGGGAGACCCTCAAAAGGCACATGTTCTCATCGGGGAGTTCGATGCGCATGAATCTCGTTCGTGTTTCAAGCCGGAGTGAGTCGGCATCCGCGCTGCGCACAATGGAAGAATCAGCCGCCGCATCGTCCATCGGCTGCGCTGTAGAGGCTGAATCCTCGCGGGATTTATCGCCGGACACAGTCCTGACGCTGTCCGCCTCGCCCGATACTGCGGCGTCGGTTACACGGAGCGTGTCGACGGTAGCAATCACCTGTGCCGAATCTTCCCCAGCTACTCTGAACGGGAAAAAGTTGTTGTGAAAAACTTTTCCATCAACGGTAACGAGCGAAGTACAGAGCACCGCAAGGCATTCCTCGGGAGGAGCCGTGACCTGGAGAATTCCTGCTTCGAAAACCTGGTATGGCTGCGGGTTGATGGCAAACTGTCCCTGGTGATACGTTCGGTGCTCTCCCCTGCTGTTCCAGCCATGCACGAGCGTTTTCACGGTCATCTCGGGCGGGACGCTGTCGGTCATAAAGGAAGCGGTTATCGGGACGGCGAACACCGAGTCGGGCTTGACAACTGTCTCGAAATCCGATCCGGGGATGAGGTACATGTCGGTATGGAAGTCGTTCATGGTCATGCCGGGACACAATTCCCCGAGGCCAAAATCCTTCGGGCTGCGGTCGTATCGGTAGTACCCGTTCCATTCGTTGATGACATCGTGGAATTCGGTGAAAATGAATCCGGCAACTTTCGGTCGACGGCGTAATTCGTTCATCATGATGTGGTATTCGTACGTGATGTCGATGTCGCCGGTGCCATACTGGTAGCCCCAGACCGCTCCGCATTCAGAGTTCATCATGGGGATGTCTGGCTGAGTGTCGGTGCCGATGTAGTTCCAGCGCGAACCGGAGTACGTGTTTTCAACGACGTAGTCAAGGTACGATGCCCACTCGCGGGCGGGGAGATACCGGTGCCAGCTGTTGATATCCGTGGCGACATGGTCCTCGTTGCAGGGAGAATTGTCCTCGACCAGGCGGGTCGGATCCAGTTCCTTGACACGGTGATAGAGCGACCGTACCCATTCGCGAGTTTTCGGCAGGTAGATACCGATGCCGTTCGCATTGATCGTCTTAAGCCCCCAAGTCTCATTGAACAGTACCCAGGAAAAGATGCTGGGGTGATTGAAATCCCGCCTTATCTGTTGAAAAGCGGTATATTCCCAGTTGCGCTGTGCATCCTTGTCGGGTTCGCCGGCGATGTTTGGGACATCCGCCTGGATGAGCAGTCCCAGCTTGTCCGCCCAGTACAGCTTCCGGGGCAGCTCGGTCTTGATATGAATCCTCAGGCCGTTCAAGCCGAGTGCTTTCGCCCGGAGAATCTCGTCACGCATAAATTCATCGGTAGGGAACGTATAAAATCCGGTTTGGTGATATGCCTGATCGAGCGCCATTTTCAGGTAGACAGGCCTGCCGTTCAGGGTGATGTAACGGTGTCCCGATCCCGGAAGTTTCGCTGTGCCGATTTCCCGCATGCCGAAATAACTGTAGACATGGTCGTATTCACGGTCACCACGGGAGAGCGAGAGATCGAGCTCGTAGAGGAACGGATCATCGAGGTTCCAGAGATGCGGGGTCGGTATAGGGATATCAAATACCACACTATCTCGGCCTGCGGGAATCGTCTGCCATGCCGTCTCAACGATATCGTCCTTGAACGAGATGGCGAGATCGAGGTCTTCCGCAGACGGCTTGGCGAGGAGGACTTCCACCGAAACCTTCTCGCGGTCGATGTCGGGGATAAAGTGAACCTGTTTGAGGTGATCCTCCGAGCGTCCCTCGAGGTAAACAGTCTGCCAGATGCCTTTCGCCTCGCCGTACACCTGTTTGCCGACGAGTCGGTCGGGAACGGGCATGTCTTCGACGCGCATAACGAGGCGGTTCTGTCCTTTCCCGGTTATGAAACCGGTCAGGTCGAATTCAAAGGGCGTATAGCCGCCCTCGTGCTCGCCAACTAATTTGCCGTTGAGCCATACGGTGGTGGTGAAGTCGCTCGCACCGATAACGAGGTAGATTTGCTTGTTTTTCCACTCCCCGCCGCGGGGAAACGTTATGTCACGGGCGTACCAACCGATATGGAAATCCTTCTTTCTGATAGTAGACAGGGGTGATGCCCATGAAAACGGCACGATGATCTCTTCATCAAAGACCGAGAGACTGTCCTGCCAGGCGAACATCTCGCCGACATCGCTCGAATCCGGCGCGAATTCCCAACTGCCGTTCAGGTTGATCCACAGGTCGCGTTCGAAATCGGGACGGGGATGTTCGGGAAGGGGAATGTCGCTGGAATACGTCAATTCTTCACGGCTGCATCCGCTGATCCACCAAGCTGAAAGTGACAAAAGCATCAGGAAAAAAAGAAAGACAACCAACGAGCTTTTGCGGACAGGCTTGGAATATTTTCTCATGATACGGGTCCTCTTCGGGTACTATCCCACACATTAATAAGTATACCGGAAGTATGAAGCATTTATTCACCGCAGGAATGAAAACGGGATTCCGTCTTACCTAATAAAAGATACGAAAAAATAGAGTTTTTTCAAAAACATATCATGTAACCTGTCGAAACCGGCATTCATCATTAAACGTGCGTGATCGTCCTGTTATTTCAACTGTTCGAGTCTACGCCTATGAACAACCCGTAAAAAATACCACACGATCAGGAAGAATAGGCAGAACGTACCATAGAAGAAAATTGGTATAGACACTTGGAGCAATCCGTCGAGTACAACCCTGGGATCGTTGTTGCGGGTATGAGCGATTGAGAAACTTGCTTGTATTGCGCTCACCAAGGGATCAAGGAAGGCGAAAAACAACATCCCGTAACTGGTGGGCAGCATGATGTTTATTCCATGTTCCATGCCGGTTAGCTGTTCACTGTCTTTACTGAAGGAAAGCTTTACCGCATAATAGACTGCTAAGGCAAGATCGAGTGCCACCAGCGCACCACTCAACCAGTTAAGGGGGCTTGCATACAGGCAGGCTGTCCAGTTCATGGTACTATCCTCCGATAAGAAGTGGGATTTACTCTCTATTCCTTATAGTACATTCATGAAGGATACGATTCGAAACAATCCTGATTGTGTATAAATAGTACAACTTTTACCTTATTTATTCAAGCGTATTCCGTGACGCGAAACAACGCAACGCCATTTCATCGACAACAGGTAGTTTTAGTACCCATGCAGGGTTATACGCAGGATTTCGCCGGGGCGCCAGAGGCGCATTCGCGGTCCCCACGTTCCGGTGCCGCGGCAGACAATGACCGACATACCGTCCACAATATACTTTCCTGCGAGCAGCGGGTACTGTTGTTGGACCAGGTAGCCGAAAGGCCAAATTTGTCCTCCATGGGTGTGACCGCACAGCATCAGACCGACACCGGCATGGGCCGCCCTGTCAGCCAGCAACGGTTTATGGGAGAGGAGAATTGTTACACCCGGGGGTCGTCCCTCGAGCGTTTTCGATAGTAGATCATCACCCTGACCAGAACTGATGTTTGACGGAAGATTGTCCACGCCTGCCACAACAAAACCGGGTAATACTTCGCTCCATGAGTTGCGGAGTACCTGGAAACCGGCGTCCTTCATGAGGGAAGTGCTCGTGTTGTTTCGACCATGATACTCGTGGTTGCCGAGTACGGCATACACCCCACGCGGCGCGGAAATTCGACGCAAGACAGTCAGTAGTTCCTCCTGCGGCCGGCCGTGCCCTTCGAAGATATCCCCGAGAAGGACGACGATGTCCGGTTCTTGCGCCTGAGCCTGGGTGACGCGTTTCTCCAGCCATCGCCAGCCGAGCAGCGAACCAAGATGCAGGTCGGACAGGGCGATGATGACCGCTCCATCCAACTCTCCGGGCAGGCCGTCAATGGTGACATCATGGTTCTGTACCACCGGTGGTCTCAACCCCTGTACGAGGGCGATCATCGAAAGAAGTATACCGGCAAACAGACCAAGGCCTCGCAAGGAAGGTGCTCTTCGCGTGAAGAGAAAACCGAATCCGGTTATGAAGTCAATCGGTAGAAGGGATATGGTGATAAGAAATACTACTGCCATCCAGTTCATGCCGAACAGCTCGAATGCCCTGGCAAGGAATCCTGTGCCGCCGTGACCGGAAGTGAAGCCCAGGTATACGCCAACCCACAGCACCACGCCCATACCAATGATATATCTTCGGGGAACATACCGTTTCACAATCGGTACCGAGCAGGCGCGCCAGAATACATAGAGATGCATCAAGGTGATGATAATAATAAGAATGGTTCCGAACACATTCCCTCCCAGCAAGTTATGCTTCTCTTTCACGATAAATTAATTATTTTTATAAGCTAAGGGCACGTCAACATGAAATCAAATATATTTTGAGGATAGGGAAAGTTTTTTTTTGCTGTCACCCCTGATCATTGTACACTCTCGTTCCAAAAAAGCCACACCCGTCTGACGGTGCGTATTCCCGGGAAATCCCATGCGCGAGGTAGACAAATTAACTATATTACCGCCGAATACATACTACCGCACCTACCGACAGTTTACGCACCGGTCATCCCTCTGGTTTCGTGCATGCGAGAAACGTACGCCGATACGTCGTCATCCGGGAGGGGAAAGCGCCGGTGGTTAACGGGAATCCGGAACCTTGAAAAACTGCACGATAATCCAGGACGCGTCGCGGGGACGATGGCTCATCTTCAGGGAGCCTGTCACGGTATTCACGGCACACCGCCCTCATGAGGTGTATCCCCTTCTCCGGGATATCGAGTCGCTGGTTCATGCCCGGGGTATGTACGCGGCGGGATTCCTGAGCTACGAAGCGGCGCCGGCGTTTGATGCCGTCTTTCGGGTGCATGAGGAGAACGCGTTCCCACTCGCATGGTTCGGGCTCTATGAACGGCCGGAGGTGACCGAATCTCTGCCGCCTTCTCAAGGTGCGACCTCTGCGATGGGTGAATTGATACCGTCGGTGAGTCGTGAAGCATATGAGAACGCCATACGCCGCATCAGGGAATACATCGCTGCAGGCGATACGTACCAGATTAATTATACTTTTCGCCTGAGGGCGGCGTTTTCCGGCGATACGTGGCACTTTTTCCGTGAGCTGATCCGCGCGCAGCAGGCGGAACATGGGGCATACCTCGATACCGGACGGTATGTCATCTGCTCGGCGTCGCCCGAATTGTTCTTTCACCTGGAGGGAGACTGCCTGACGGCCCGCCCGATGAAAGGTACCGCCCCGCGCGGTCTCATGCTCGATGACGACCGGCGCCAGGCCGAATGGCTCCATGCTTCGGAAAAGAACCGTGCCGAAAATGTCATGATACTCGACATGATCCGCAATGACATGGGGCGCATCGCCGCACCGGGCAGTGTCGAAGTGCATGACATGTTCAAAGTGGAGCGATACCCGACACTCTGGCAGATGACCTCGACCGCGGTTTCGAAGACGGATGTCCCGGTCGGTGAGATTCTGAGATCGCTCTTTCCCTGCGCTTCCATAACGGGAGCGCCCAAACCCCGGGCTGTTGAAATCATCAACGAGCTGGAGACGACCCCGCGGCGCATCTATACCGGCTGCATCGGGTTTATGGAACCCTCACGGCGCGCCCGGTTTAACGTCGCGATCCGGACAGTGCTCATCGATCGGGAGGCCGGTCAGGCGGAATATGGCATCGGCGGCGGTATCGTGTGGGATTCCAACAGCGACGACGAGTATGCCGAATGCATGCTCAAGGCGAGGATCCTGACCGAAAAACGACCGGAGTTTTCACTCCTTGAAACCATGCTGTGGACGCCGGAAGAAGGATATTTTCTGCTCGAATACCATGTAAAACGCCTGGGTGATTCCGCCGAGTATTTCGGGTATCCGTTTCATCGGGGACGCATTCTTGACGAACTCATGGCACGGGTGGGAAACCTTCCCGGCGGCCGGTACAAAGTTCGTTTGCTCGTTACTGCCGAAGGTGCGGTCACCATCGAGGCAACACAACTTGCCGACACCGGGGAAAGCGAACCGGTCGTGCTGAAACAGGCGCCGTTCTCGGTCGATACCGCCAACCCGTTTCTCTACCACAAGACGACGAACCGCACCATCTATGAAACGGCGAAATCATCCTGCCCGGACTGCGATGACGTGGTGTTATGGAACGAGCGGGGAGAGATCACCGAGACCGGTATCGCAAATATTGTTGCGCGGATCGATGGCAAACTCTTCACGCCGCCGGTGCAGAGCGGACTTTTGCCGGGCACGTTCCGCGCATGGCTGCTCTACCGGGGAGATGTGCGCGAAGGGCTGATCACCGTGGATGATTTCAAACGATGCGAAGATATATTTGTTGTTAACTCGGTACGCCGATGGCGCCGAGCGGTTATGACGGGGTGAA
>CAYWBT010000011.1:30712-32213 GCA_964456585.1 uncultured bacterium | reverse complement strand
ACGGGTCCCTGCGAAAGTGAAAACACTTCACCGCCGCTACTTGATAATCTTGTAGTTCCTCAGGAGATAGCGGCGGATGGAATCAGAATACGGCAGCGCATCGTGGCCACCGAGCGAATCGAGCTTCACCGCCCGGCCGGTCAGCCGTGAGAGATTCGTTGCCACGAGTGCACGGTGTTGTTCGAGCAGTGCCTCGTACGGCCGGGGTATTTTTCTTGATGAATAGAATTCGTTCATTTTTTTAAACATATTGAGGGACCAGGAACCAGCGAGCGGAAAATCCCTGTGTTCCTTCGCCGTATACAGATCCAGGTGATAACCGCCCGGATGATTGCCGATATGACACATGCCGACGATCGACGGCTGGTTGTTTCGCGGTTTGTACGTGAGGACACTCAGTGAAGCGCCCGATGCTCTCCCGTCCATTCTCAGGGGAGAAACGTCCATGACAAAATCGCCGGTAAAATACGCGGTATCGATTCCGCCGCCGAGCGATGCGTGGGCGTAGTTGATGACATGGGGAAAATGCCAGGTAAAATGGGGTTCACAGCAGTACGCTTCATACGCCCGCACAGGGCCATTCTCCTTCACAAAATTCTGCATGTCCGCCACCTCGTCGCCAAACTCGAGAGAAGACGCACACATGAGCGGGGCGTCATAGGTGCGTGCAAGCCTGACCGCCTCCTCAGCATCGGCAATGGTTGAGGTGAACGGCCGGTTGATGAATACCGGTTTCCCCGCCTCGAGAGCGGGCTGGGCAAGTTCAAACACCATCCGGGTATCGGCATGTTCCACATGGACAACATCCGACTCCTGAACAAGCTTCACCGGATCGTTCATGATTTTTTCAAATCCACAGTTCTTTTTCAGAACCTCTGCCGCCGCCGGGACATCATCCCAAACCGCATATGGTTTGCAGCGAACCTGGTTTTTGTATTCTTCGGGAGGATTGTTAAATCGTCCGACAAAGCTGTGCGAGCCGAGCCCCAACTGTCCGATTTTCAGTATGTTTATGTTTTGTGCAAAGGCCGGCGCCCTGCCTGAAGCAATAATCCCGGAAATACCGGCAAGGGCCGTTGTTTTGATGAACGAACGTCGAGAACCCATAGCAGACTCCTTTTCATCGGAACGGCAGTTTATGAGAGAAGGAAAGATTTATATTCGTTTCGTTTGCACAACCATGCACAGGCTATCCCACCTTGTGCGCCCAGTTTTCCAGCCACCGGTAATGATCGGGAAGATAGGCGCGTTTCGTTGATGCCGCCACGGCACTCAGATCCTGAAGCAATCGTCTCCCGTCAGCAGTCAGGCGAGGATCATATACCGATTCGAGGTTGGCGATCACTTCTTCCCTGCTGTTCATGGCCGGCAGCGCCGAATGGACGGCGCCGCTTTCGTAAATGTGGCGCAACATCGCCTGAGCGATAGGTACCTTCTTGTTTGTGAAGAATCCGTTCTTACGGGCAAGGGCGATCATCGCATCGCTGCCCATGGGCTTGAT
>CAYWBT010000011.1:0-30612 GCA_964456585.1 uncultured bacterium | reverse complement strand
AAATCCCGTAATGCGCCATCTATCTCTTCCTGAATCTTGTCGGTGCTGTCGGTAACGACAAGCGAAATGACCACGTTTTTACGAATTCCCCTGAGGCTGTCCCCCATGGGTTTGAACTGCCCGTATCCACTGTGATTATATATATCAAAGATATTGATACCGCCCTCGTAAGCAAGCTTGATCATTCGGTCACGGTATTCAGGACGGGCAATGAGTTCTTTTTTCAGGTGAGACCCGAAACCAAGCATCGACACTTCGATACCGGTCTTCCCGAGGATTTTTCGCGGAACCGTTCCTGACGGTTTGTAACGGGTAGGAACCTGTTGTGACCGAAAAGAACACCCGGCAAAAGGTACCACGGCTGAGGCTATACCCGCTCTCCTAATAAAATATCGACGTTTCATCATTCCCCCGCTTGATCGATATACGATTGAAAGCTGTTCTCTCCATATTTCAGCACCCCAGATATGGAGCGCGCTGCCGATGCCTTCGTCATGGGCAGAGCATGATACAATCGCTTTTCGTTACAATAATTATAGTAAGTCGAGAATGTTCCTTGTCTTACCTATAAATATGGAAGAATTTCCGGTAATGTGCAAGGCGAATTCCTCCCCGCACATATCATTCGTATGCGCCATAATGCGATAGATTGTATTAACGCCAACACGACAGGGGTGGGTAGTCATGTTCCGGGCACATTCCGGGAAGCGAAAGCGGTCCGCTGCCCACGCTTGCTAAAGAACACTTCACGCTTTAGAAAACGAACCGGTGAGAGGAGCCGTGGTTATCGGTGAGCGCTCTCACTCCTGCACGAGAGCGCTCCGTAGCATCAGTACATATGGATATGCCACAAACCGGGATTAAATTTCGCGCACTTACCCGGCGTGCTGTGGCGCCCTGAATACTTTGGTGGTGATTAATTCGATCAGGAACCCCCAGACGATGCTGGCAACGAGCATCAAGATCAGCGCTTTTGCTCCACCCTGGGCGGAAGCAAGCCAGAGGGGTATCCCCCCGATAAAGCCCATGACGATACCATGCAGAGCCCAGTTCATTTTCCAGGCGGAAACACCAATGAGAAATCCGATGATCGCACGATTGAAAATGGTCTCCATGGTCATCGCGAGATTGAATTCGACGCCGGAAGATTTTCCCCCCAGGTAGCAGAGGATTCCGGCGATAAGCCCGAGGATGGTTGCCAGTATCACTCGTTTTGCCATGATTTTACCCTCCTGTAGGTTGAGCCTGTTTCATTCCCCCTGTCATGCCGATGCAGGTAGGAACCGACCTCGTTAATGCGCAAAAATGCGATAGATACTCTGCGGGTATCCTCCCCGGCCCTAGTGGTATACCTGTTATTTTCGCATATGTGCAGCATAAGCAGCGATCGTGTGTACGACCTTCTCATCGAATCCCCTGAGGGACATCAGTCGACCATCTTGGCAGGCACGATCGAGACCGCTGACCGTTTCTATTCCCAGTTTCCGATGGATGGCATTTGCTCGACGGGGTCCGACACCGGGGATGTTCATGATAGCAATCAACTCCCCGGGAATTGAATCCCTGAGCTTCTCGTAGTAGGCGAGACGCCCGGTTCTGACCAGTTCCGTAATCTTCTGCGTTAAAGCATCTCCAATGCCGGGGAGCGATTTCAGCCTGCCACTCTCAACCAGCTCATCGGGACGGACATCCATTTCTTGGAACAGGCGGGCGGCGGTATAATATGCCCTCGCTTTGAAGAAGTTATCGCCCATGAGTTCGTGAAGATTCCCGATTTCTTCGAGCATTTTCGCCACGGTAGCACGGTCCATGGTCACCCCAATTCATCACGGGATGGAACAAATTCGGTGCTAATCACCAACTCGGTCTATATTCCCGCGCTGTGCCGGTACTTGTCGATGAGCAACTGTCCCCCGACGCTCACATTCTCCGGAGAATTTTCCTTGATGACGACAACGATTACCTTCTCGGGTAATCCATACGCCTGCGCAGCCGCTTTGGTGATCTCACCGGTCAGGACGCGCTTTTTTTCCAGTTCGGTAATGGGAGGTCCCTCAATAGTAATTGTCGGCATCTTGATTTCCCCCTGTTCTTCTTTTTCGATCATGTCACAGTGCCGGGTTCGGAAGCGATTCATGCAGGTGCAGCACCTTCCACTCGCCATCGCGGAGCACGAAAACGATCGACACGGCAAACGGAGCATCGATCGTTTCCCCTGCCTTGGTGAGGGTTGATGATTTCCCCAGGCCGGTATATACCGCCGTTTCCGGCGAGATGACGCTGACATGCTCTTCATCCATCGTGAAATGTATCTTCTCCAAGCCGCTGTAGGCTTCCCTCAGGCCTTTCAAAGCCGATTCACGGGTCACGATGAGCGCTCCATCATAGGCAAGCACCCCATTCCTGTTGTCGACAAAATGACTGAACAAACCGTCCGCATCGACCGCCGAAGCGGATGCGAGCATCTCGTTATGCGTTGCGATGAGGGCATCCCTGATCGTCGAGCGTTGGGCGTCGGTCATCGGTGCTTGGGCGCCCCGGCAGGCAACGAGCATGATTACCAGAGATAGTGCAGCATAACGAGCGACACGGGACATAGTACTCTCCTCCCTCACGAGGTTTTTTACTGATTTTAACATGGTACTATCAAAAATTGTATCTCAACGCATACCTGTAGTAAAATATCCCTAATTATCGAAACGGCAACCTTTTTTTGGGAATAAGGTTTCCTGGTTCATCGGTACATCTCTTCGACCGTTTGTCCTTAACTACCCAATTACCGGCTAAAACGATATATAATCAGCGCTCGAATGGTTTTTTATGTGCTCGTTTCTATGTTATTTTTTTTATTCCGTCGATCACGAGTTATCATGGCGCATACTCCAGAAATTCTCGTCATCATCATATATTTTCTTTGGATGGATATGAGGCACTTCTCTTTCGCGTTACGTCATACCTTCACTTATGTCATGATATTTTTTAGTCATAATCCGTTACATTTTTCAGAAAAGTGCCTGCTAAAAATGTTTTGCATTTCCTGTAAAACCAGCCATATTATATGGTATATGTACCTTGTACACAGGGAAAGATACGGCTCACTCGGCAGCCGAATCGATAACCATCATCACTACTAATGAATTCAGCTGTTCAGAGATGTGGAATTCTCATTTTTTTCATTGCCCACACTACCGAACATTTCGTTGGCTCCTCTTGCATCCGCCTGACCGGTGACGTCAGGGAATCAGGAGTGACAGAGGACGGGGAGCGCTCATGATCATCGGAGTGACAGGAAATACCGGCTCGGGAAAATCGATCGTCGCGAGGGAACTCGCCCGATGCGGCTGGGAGCTCATCGACGCCGATCTCATTGGCCGCGAGGTGGTTGAAAACGATCCGGAGGTGCTCGGCAGCCTCGCTCGCTCGTTCGGGAGTGACATCCTCGATGACAGCGGCTCGTTACAGCGGCATCTTCTCGCCCAAAAGGCGTTTGACTCACCGGAAAACACCCGGACGCTGAACGCAATAGTGCATCCTGCCCTGATCGACCGTTTGAGCGCCCGCATCGCAGAATCGAGGAAACGAACGGGACACACGGTCGTCGACTGTGCACTCATCTTAGAGTGGAACATCAAGCACCTGTTCGATGTTCTGGTATGCGTTTGGGCGGACGAAGAACTGCGAAAGAAACGCATCATGGTGCGCGACGGTCGTACGGAAGCCGAAGTAATGGGGATGTTCGCGGCACAGCTTCCGGAAATCGAGAAAATGAGATTGGCCGATATCGTTCTCGCCAATAACGGCTCCGCCGTCGCTATTCGTGCGCTGGGAACGATGCTGTCCGAACTGCCCCGCCTGTACGGCGTACAATGATAGTCGAATGAACCTCATCACCTGCTGTTTTTTCATGCTGAAACGGGAAGACACGCTTGCACTTCTTCAAAAGTGTTATTACCTTATAGGACGTGGATACGAACCCGTTTCGCTCGTTTCAGGCAGTTGCTTTCTCACCGAAAAATGGAAGGCGGCTATTGTTCCATATTCACGATTGTTCCCTGCCGCTGTTAGACAACTTGGGCTTGGAGGTGCTGAAATATGAGTGAGAAGAAACTGGCATGTTTCAAGGCGTACGATGTTCGCGGCAGGGTACCGGACGAACTCAACGAAGACATGGCGTACGATATCGGCCGTGCCTATGTCGCTGAAATAAAACCGGCGGGCGCAGTCGCAATCGGCCGGGATATCCGCACCACGAGCGCAGGAATTTCCCGGGCAGTTGCCCGCGGCATAAACGATACCGGCATTGATACGGTGGATATCGGTCTGTGCGGAACCGAAATGGTCTACTATGCCTCCTCGCTCGAGGGCATGGGAGGCGGAATCATGGTGACCGCGAGCCATAATCCCATGGAGTACAACGGCATCAAGATGGTGCGCAGGGATGCCCGCCCGGTCAGCGAGGACACCGGTCTCCTTGATATCGAGCGGCGTGTCCGCACCGCCGATATACCGGGCACATCAGCCAGGAAAGGCACCTCGACCCAACGTACCGTCATGGATGCCTACATCCGCCGGATTCTTACCTTTGTCGACATCGATTCCCTGAAACCCATGAAACTGGTTGTCAACGCCGGGAACGGATGTGCCGGGCCGGCGATGGATGCCCTCGCGAAATGGCTGCCCTTTCAACTCGTGCGCATGTTCTTCGAGCCGGATGGCACCTTTCCCAACGGTATTCCGAATCCGCTCCTGGTCGAGAACCGGGCGGAAACCGCCCGAGCGGTGAGGGAATCCGGTGCGGTGATGGGAATTGCCTGGGACGGGGATTTTGATCGATGCTTTCTCTTCGATGAGAATGGCGGCTATATCGAGGGCTACTACCTCGTCGGATTTCTCGCCAAACAGATACTTGGTAAGCATCCGGGGGAGAAGATCGTGCACGATCCCCGGCTGACCTGGAACACTATCGAAATTGTGAACGCGGCGGGCGGAAAACCGGTACTCTCGAAATCCGGGCATTCGTTCATCAAGGAAAAGATGCGGGCAACCGGGGCAATTTACGGCGGAGAGATGAGCGCTCACCACTATTTTCGCGATTTCTCCTATGCAGACTCCGGCATGATTCCCTGGCTGCTCGTGGCGCAGGAGCTTTCGATCAAGGGAGGAAAACTCTCCGACCTCGTCGCCGAGCGGATCAAGCGGTATCCCTGCTCGGGCGAGATAAACCGGAAGGTGGACAATCCCGATGCGATCATCGTACAACTGAGGACAACGTACAAAAAAGATGCAACCAAGGTAAACGACATAGACGGTATCAGCATGGAATTCGGAACGCGCTGGCGGTTTAATGTCCGCAAATCAAATACTGAGCCGGTGGTGCGCCTTAATGTCGAGGCAGCTGGCGACATCTCCCTCATGAAAGAAAAAACTGAAGAACTCTTGAAACTGATTGCGGGAAAATAATCCAATAAACCGGGTACCGGTCATCCGGAATGGATAGTATGACCGGAAGCGGGATCGGCCGCTTTTTCTCCGGCATAACGGACGGGGAAGCGGGAAGAACACGTTAAAAAAAACTCAGCGTGGGTGTACCTCTTGGAGAAAAAAACGTTTGAAACAATTGTGATAGTCGGTGTCGGATTGATTGGCGGGTCTCTCGGTCTTGCTATCAGGCATCGGCATCCGAAGTCCCGAATCATCGGTGTTTCATCGACTGCCGCTATCGAGAACGCGCTCGAGATGGGCGCCATTACCGAGGGGTGCGGTTACGAGGAACTCACCGATGTGGTGGGCGATGCGGACATTGTCCTTCTCTGCACACCCATACAACGCATCAAGGCGCTCCTGACGGTGCTCTCCACCTCGGTACAACCGGGCGTACTGGTTTCCGATGTGGGTTCGACAAAAGGAGAGATTACCCGTCACGCCGAAAGCGTCCTGCCCGAAGGGGTGTATTTCATCGGCGGCCATCCCATGACCGGCTCCGAAAAACGTGGTGTTCATGCCGGCGATCCCTTTCTCTTTCAGAATGCCATGTATGTGCTCTGTCCCGCCCGGGGCGTGCCGGATAACCTTGTCGCGCATCTCAGCGAGTTTTTAAGCGAGACCGGGGCGCGCATGATCACTATGGATGCGGACCTGCACGACAGGATCGCTGCGGCGGTCAGTCATCTGCCCCAGATGATCGCAGTTTCCCTGGTCAACATGATCGGTGAGGTCTCGAATGACTCAGCACCGTATCTCCAGCTTGCTGCCGGCGGATTCCGCGATATGACCCGTATCGCATCGAGTCCTTTTGTCCTCTGGGATGATATCTGCCGTACGAACAAACGCGCGATCAAGGAAGCCATCGACACCTTCATCACACACCTGGCAAACCTGAAAGAACGCATCGGAACTCCGGAGTTCGGTGAGGATTTCGAGATCGCCAATATCACCCGCGCCAATATACCCCGTGACACCAAGGGATTCCTTCAGGCATTACATGAGGTGCTCGTTGTCGTCGAGGACAAGCCCGGCGTGATCGCACACATCGCGACCGAACTCGCCCGGATCGATATCAATATCAAGGACATCGAAGTTCTCAAGGTTCGCGAAGGCGAGGGCGGAACGCTCCGCCTTGCTTTCGAGCGGGAAGAGGAGGCATGTCAGGCGATAGAATTATTCAACAGAATCGGTTATTCGTCCCGCATGAGGAGATAGGGTGAGTTTTGACGTCTCATATCCCGGTTCACTGAAAGGCCGATTCACCGTTCCCGGCGATCGCAGATTGACTCTCGCTGCCATGGCATTCGGGATGTTTGCCCACGGGGAAATAACCATAATCAACGCTTCACCCGCACCCGATGTCATCTCGTTTTCACGGTTCCTCGAGCGCAACGGCGCCGGTGTTGAACGGATTGACACGACGATCACCATCAATGGAGGAACACAGGAAGGCCCTGTTCGTATCGATTCCGGCGTGCCGGATGACACGCTCCACGTTGTTATCGCATCGGTTGTCTTTTCCGGTGGAACGGTGATGATCGAAGAAGGGGCGGGCGCCAGGTCGCAGATGGTAAAACCACTCCTTGAGATCCTCCATCGGCTCGGGCTCGCCGAAAACGCCGTGGTGGAGCAGAGTGGTGACTTGGTACTCAGCGGCGCCGAATTGAAACAGCATGATGTTATCCAAACGGCAAATCCATGGGCTTTCGAGGCGGTTGCGACTGCTTCAGCCGCAGCACAACGACCCGTAGCCGTGTTGTTTCCGGCACCGGCCGTTTCCCATTCGCGGAAGCTGGTGCAGGCTCTGGGGTGTATAGAGTCCCGCCCGAACAAGCGCCTCGAAAGCGAAACTGAACTCTCGATGCGCCTGGCGAGGGCTTCGGGCGACAAAACGCTTGAAATTAGGGAACTATCGTGGCATGGTCCGCCGGAGGGTACACTCCGCATTCCCGGCGATGTCACCCTTGCTGCGGCTGTCTGCGGTGCCGCGACGATTCTCGAGCGTTCCGATGTGATAGTAAAAGACATCCTCTGGGAACAGGGGAGACGTGGTTTTTTCGAGGCGCTCCGACGGATGAAAGCTTCGATTGACGTTCAGCAGGACAACGGCCCTTACTCATTCGATGCCGCCACCATCCGTGTCAAGTGGAGCATGAACGAGGGAGTGGAAATTTCGCAGGAACAGGCGCTTACCATGACATCGGAACTGCTGCTGCTCGGTGCGGTCGCCGCATATGCGCAGGGGAATACGGTACTATCCTGCGGCCCGGACGTCACAGGAGTGAAAAGTGACGTACTGAAAAAGATGGTGCGCGGACTCGGTGCGCTGGGAGCGCATGTGGGTGATTACCGCGACGGGATGGTGCTTAATGGCGGCCGCGAGCTGAGAGGTGCCGCTGTCGATACCGGCGGGAATCCCGACATTGCCCTCGCACTGACGCTTGCGGCGCTGAGGGCGTCGGGCACAACCACCATCGAGGGATGTGAAAAGGATTGCTCACCGATTGATGATTTCCTCCGGCTCGTCGGGGAACTCGCCCGGCGCTGAAAGGTGTCGAGTGCGTACAGAGAGGAAAGCACGTTATAATATCCTTTGGGCCGGAATCATGCGGTCACCGGGACGCCAAGGGATTTAATGTCCTCGTTACCGACAGTCGTTCAGCGTAAACGATCAGGCAACAGGCTGCATGAAACTATATATTCGCTTTTACGTCGTAAGTATGGTATGGTATGGTATGGTATAGATGATTTTTTACAGGGAGAAGGAAATGAAATTCCTGATTAAACTCTTTATGCTGATTGCGTCGCTGTTCTTCGCAGTCGTACTGCTCATCAAATTCGTTCAGGGATGTACACTTAAGGAAGCTGTGGGCATCCTGGAGGAATTTTGCATCGAAATGCGGGAGAACTGTCCCTTCGCAAGCTGCGGATCAGGTTTCTCCGGGGAAACGGAAACTGAAGAGGAATCCACGAGCGCGTAAGCGCCATGCTAATGCTGGCTTCGCACCGACAACCACCGCAGTGAAGTGTTATGGGTGCGGTGCGTTCCTCCGTGCATAGGGGCGAACAGTGGAACCTGTCGGGCAGCAGCTCGGGCGGGACTTTAATCGGTTCGAGAGGTAATCAGCTCTTTTCGGGAAACGGAAGAGCGTTCGGAGTATCATGATGGAAATAACAGGAAAAACGATACTATTTTGCGTCATCGGCGATCCGATCGCCCACACCCTCTCGCCACTGATGCAGAACAGCGCGATTGCAGCTATGGGAATCGACGCTGTCTACGTCCCCTTCAGGGTAACACCCGACGATCTCGAGTCGGCGATTCAGGGACTTGTTTCTCTCGGTGTCCGGGGGCTGAATGTTACCGTACCGCACAAAACCGCCATCATGAAGTACTGTGACAGCCTGACCGAGGTCGCGCAAGCGGTCGGTGCAGTCAACACTATCACGATTGACAATGGTACCCTGCACGGCGACAACACAGATGTCAGCGGTTTCGAGACCGGCCTACTCCGGGGAAGCGGCCTGGATTCTTTTCCGGCGCATGTCTGCATCCTTGGGGCGGGAGGCGCCGCCCGCGGTGTCGCCTACGCCTGCGCAATGAGAGAAGAGGTCGGGGAGATTATCGTATGTAACCGCACATTTCACAAGGCAGAAAGTCTCGCGGAAGAACTCTCCCGGGTAACCGGGAAACGGCTCATCCCGATGCCCGCAGTTGCGGAAACATTCGCCCGGGTGTTCCCCGAATCGGGACTCGTGGTGAATACTACCTCGGTCGGTATGCACCCCGACACCGACCGCTCACCGGTGCCGGATCCGGGGTTGTTTCATCCCGGGCAGGTTGCCTGCGATATCATCTACAATCCGCTCGAGACGAGATTTCTCCGGGACGCGGCGTCACATGGCGTAAAAACGGTGAGTGGGCTTGCCATGCTCGCCTACCAGGGAGCCCGGGCACTCTCGATGTGGACAGGAAGGGAAGCACCTTCGGATGTCATGCTCGAAGCGCTGAAGTCGCACATGGTATTTGGCGACGAGTAGCTTTTCGGCCTACCCGGCGAATCATGTACAGAATTCGGATGTGTGACGTTATAACCTCAGCCGACGTACCCGAAGGCCTGAAGCAAGCATCAATAATCAGCAGCCCCGAAAACTTTTTACTGGTGATGGAACATGCAGACAGTATCCGTTGAGTTGGGCGAAAGGTCGTATGACATAATAATCGAAGGCGGAAGCCTTTCCCGCGTCGGATCGTTCGTGAGAACGTGCTTCGGCAACGGATTGAAAGTCGGGGTGGTTACTTCCGAGACGGTCGCCGGCCTCTATCTTGACACAGTGACCGGGTCGCTGTCCGACGAAGGATTCGAGGTAACCGCTATCGTTGTACCCGATGGCGAGGAGTACAAGACGCTCGCCACGTATGACCGCATCATGACACGACTCATCGAGGAGCACTTCGAGCGAAAGAGCGTCGTGATCCCGCTTGGCGGCGGTGTCATCGGCGATATGGCGGGTTTTGTTGCCGCCACCTACCTGCGCGGTGTTCCGTTCGTGCAGGTTCCCACAACCATAGTGGCGCAGGTTGATTCATCCATCGGCGGAAAGGTTGCAGTCGACCATTCCCTCGGCAAGAATCTCATCGGGAGTTTCTATCAGCCCGTCGGCGTCTGGATCGATGTTCGTGTCCTCGAAACCCTCGAACCGCGCGAGGTCGTCTGCGGGATGGGCGAAGTAGTCAAGCATGCGGTCATCAGGGATCCTGCGTTCTTCGATTTTCTCGAGGAACACCTCGAATCGATCATGAGTTTCGAAGCTTCGGAAGACACCATGGAACGTTTCATTGCGTGGAACTGCCGTATCAAGGCTTCCGTCGTCGCAGAGGATGAACAGGAGCGCGGGCTCAGGGTAATACTCAACTACGGTCACACGGTCGGTCATGCGCTCGAGACTGTTACGGGGTACCATCGTTTCAAACACGGAGAGGCGGTTGTCCTCGGGATGGTCGCCGCCGCCGGAATCGCGGTCCGGAGAGGCCTGCTTGCCCCGGAAGAACGTGACCGCCAGAACAGGCTTATCGATCGGGTCGGCATCAATCGGGACCTGGCTGGTATCCTGCCGGATGATCTCCTCGAGACGATGAGGCGCGACAAGAAGGTGTCAGACGGGAAAATTCAGTTTGTCCTGCCGGACGCAATCGGCGCGGTCAGGATCCATAACGACATAGCGGAGGATGAAATCAGGGGGGGAATCAACGACATGCTCGCATTTGCTGCAGGGAAAGAGTGAACCCTGCGGCCGGAACGATGAACCGAACACAAGAAAACCGATACGTTAAACTATTAAACTGGAATCGAACATGGATATTGACAAACTCGCACATATGGTGAAAGAAACGGCACTTCTCACCGGTGAATTTATCCTCTCAAGCGGAAGGAAAAGCACCTACTACCTTGACAAGTACCGTATCGAAACGCAACCCGACATCCTGAAAGCTGTCGCCGAAGGCATCCTTCCAAAACTCCCACCAGAAACCGACATTCTGGCCGGCCCTGAACTCGGCGCTATTCCACTCGTGACCGCGGTCGGGCTGCGCACGGGACTTCCCTTTCTCCTCGTGCGGAAGCGGGCAAAGGACTACGGGACAAAAAATGTTGTCGAAGGGCTCTATGAACGGGAACAAAAGGTCGTGCTGCTCGAAGACGTACTCACCACGGGAGGACAGGCGGTTATCGCGGCTGAAAGCCTGAAGGAACTTGGGCTGCATGTTTTGAAAATTATCTGCATCATTGATCGCGAGGAGGGCGCCCGAGAAGCGATCGAATCAGCCGGTTACGAGCTTGATCCTCTCTTGACACGAACCATGCTGGGTATATAGCTCGGATTTCTCAGTACTATCGCTCGTGCGGCTCCCTCAATGGTTCCACCCGCATGGGATCATGTCACCGAAAATCTACATCAACCGCACATCGACAACGTGATCCTTGTTGACAATTTTGATGGCCTGGTCCTTGTCCCTGAGAATAATGAACCGTTCGGGATAGTTCAGGAAGTCGGAGAGCCGGGTGTCGAGGTCGATCTGAATAATACCGGAAATACTACGGCCGTCGGAGAGAGAGAGCGTGACATCAATTTTCTGGCGTGGGATGGTCTTATCTTCCATAATCGTTCCCTTTTGAATTTTTTTGATACCGGCGTATATTAACTACTGGTATGAACGAATTCCAAGCATACCGTTTTGTTTCAATATCGTATGCACCGGTACGTTTGTCAAGATTTTGTCATCACCGGGCGGAAACAGCAGTAATATCGGCACTGAAACTACTTACATTTATAGTATACTACTATGGATCACTTTATTCAGGCAGCATCCCTGCGATGGTACAACGCCTGCGCTTTTTATGCGGTTACCCTCGCACGCGGGCTTGTTGCACGGGGACATCGAGTGACGTTTTCCGGGCCATCCGGCAGTCCGGCGGTCGAACGGGCAGCGGGATTCGGCATCGAGACGCTCAGCGTAAGGGCGCGGTCATCGAGCATTTTCAACAGTCTTGGCCTGATCAAAGCGTACCGGCGGTATGCACTCGAGAACGGGGTGACCCTGGTAAATGCTCATCACGGCAGTGATCATCTGCTCTGGGCGATCGCACTCCGGGGGACGGGGATTCCGCTGGTCAGGACTTCAGGCAACCAGATTCCGCCGAAGGTTCATCCGCTCTCCCGCCTGCTGATGAAACGGGGCACCGCAGGAATTATCACGACATGCCGGAATATCCGGAGATTTTATTCGGACGGTTTCGGTTTCGACCCGACGGCAATCCCGGTCATAAACGGTGGAGTTGATACCGGGTACTTTGCCCCGGGCAAGGGCAGATCACTCCGGGGAGAACTCGGCCTTCCCCAAGATGCATTCGTATTCGGCATTGCCGGCAGATTCTCCCCGGACAAGGGCTACCGGTACTTCTTCCAGGCTGCGGAAACCATCGGACGGGATCATCCGACGATCCGGTTTCTTGTTGCAGGTTGGCAGGCTCAGCACACGCTCGAAGACATTCGCCGGATGGCCTCGGAGGCGGGGATACTTGACCGGACGGTTTTCCTCGGGCGCCTGGGAGATGCGCGAGACATCATACAGACCATCGATGCCGGTGTCATCGCTTCGGTACGATCGGAAACCGTGTGCCGTATTGCCATGGAATACATGGCCATGGGCAAGGCGGTCGTCGCGACCGACACCAATGTCATTCCCGAAGTAGTGCGTCACGGTGAATCGGGATTGGTGGTACCCGCCCGGAATCCGGAAGCGATGGCGGCGGCGATGAAACAGCTCGCAACCTCTCCTGAGCAAACAACTTCCATGGGCCGGCGCGGCGGGGAGATCGTTGAGCGAGACTACTCGCTCGTATCTTTTGCCGAAAAGACCGACGCGGTATACCGGAGTATACGAGGTTATAGTGGGTAATCCCAAAACACCACAAAAGAAGAGCGGGGCGTTCACCATCGAGCCCGCCGAACTTGTCGAGGTCATGGATGAGTTTGGCAAGCTTCTCGATAAAATTGAGAAGTACAATTCTCATGTCGACAAGGAACTTATCAAGCGCGCGCTCCGGTTTGCCGCAGTTGCTCATGCCGGCCAGTACCGCGCATCGGGCAAACCGTTCATCTATCACGGGGTTCGGACGGCAGAGATACTGGCAGACCTCCACCTCGACTCTGTCATGATAGCGTGCGGTATACTGCACGATGTTGTCGAGGACACCTCGACCGAAATCGAGCAGGTGGGAAAAGAATTCGGCGAGGAAATCTCCAACATCATCGATGGGCTGACCAAAATCGCCGGTCTGCGGCTCAAGAGCCGTGAAGAGCAACAGGCGGAAAACTTCCGGAAAATGATTCTCCACACGGCGAAAGATCCCCGCACGATCATCGTTAAGTTTGCCGACCGTCTTCACAACATGCGAACGCTCAAGTACCTTACGCCGGAACGTAGAACCCGGTTCGCGCACGAAACCCTCGAAGTGTTCGCACCCCTCGCCCACCGGTTCGGAATCCATACCATAAAGACAGAACTTGAAGACCTGTCGTTCATGTGGCTGTATCCGCAAGAGTACCAGGACTTGAAAGAGCAACTCGAGAAAACACACCAGGCGCGCGACGACTATCTCGAACTGTTTTTCGACCAGGTAAAAAAACGGCTGACCAAAGAGGAGATAACGTATAAAGTCCAATGGCGCCTCAAACACCTGTACAGTATCTACCTGAAAATGATCCGTCACAAAACGACGCTCGATGAAATATACGATATCTTCGCCGCACGCATCATCGTCGAAAGTATCTCCGACTGCTACCATACGCTCGGAATCATACATTCCATGTATACACCCATTGTGCAGCGTATCAAGGATTTTATCGCGACACCCAAGTTAAACATGTACCAGTCACTCCATACCACGGTGATCGGGGAGAACGGGGGCCTGGTCGAGGTACAGATCCGAACGCAGGATATGCACCAGACCGCGGAAACCGGCATCGCAGCCCACTGGCGGTATAAGGAGGGTAAGGTCGGAACCGATGAAATCGATACGTTCATCTCGTGGCTGCGGCGCGTTGTAGACTGGCAGGAAAACACTCCTGAGGCCTCCGAGTTCATGCACGAATTGAAAATGGACCTCTATCAGGACGAGATATTTGTCTTTACTCCCAAGGGTGACCTGATTCAGCTTCCCTCAGGCTCCACACCGATTGATTTTGCGTTCGCACTCCACTCCGAAATCGGCCTGCACTGCAGCGGCGCACGGGTGAGCGGTATTATGCAGCCACTCGATGTCGAACTGCGAAGCGGTCAGTGGCTCGACATCCTCACCAGTCCGAACAAAACCCCGAATCCCCAATGGCTTAACACGGTTAAAACAACCAAGGCCAGAAGCATGATCCGCCGCTGGTTCAAGCGCCAGCGGGCCGAAGAGAGCAAGGCACTCGGCGAAGACATGATCGCACGGGTCGAAAAGCAACGCGGTGAAAAACTCACCGAAAAGGAGCGCGCTAAACTTGTCGACCGTTATCATCAGCAGGGTTGGTCACAGTTGCTCGCTAGTCTTGGCATCGGTGATGTTTCCCTCCACAGTATCCAGAACTTCCTCGGTATCACGGTCCAGAAAAAGGGCGGGAAGAAAAAGACAGCCCCCGAAAAGATTGTCGGCGTATCGGTGCAGGGTATCGGTAACCTGCTTGTCAAGTATGCCGAATGCTGCAAGCCGCTTCCGGGTGACGATATTATCGGATACGTAACCCGCGGCCGCGGTATGATCATTCACCGGAGTGACTGCAAGAACATCCAGAACTTGGTTGAGGATGAAAAACGAATCATCCACCTGAACTGGGAAACGAAGGAAGACCAGTTTTTTGTGGCGAGTATTCGGATTGAAGGAGTTGACCGGACGGGCATCCTCAGCGATATTGCCTCAGCCATTAGCAAATCGAACTGCGATATCCGGTCCGCCCAAATCTCCACGAAGGACGATATGGTGACCGATAACTTCAATGTCGATGTGAAAAATCTCGCAGACCTCCAGAAACTCATGAAAGAAATTAGAAAAGTAAAAGGGGTGAGCAAAGTGGAACGATACGACATTCGCTCCCCGGAAAATGTTACGGGCACATGAGCCGCATCGATCCCGTGCTGCCGCAGAGCCTCCCGCAGAATCTTGTTGTCTGCGGATTCACCACCAGGATCGGCGGGTTTTCTCAGCCCCCGTTCGATTCGCTCAACCTCGGCACGCGCACCGGCGATAATCCCCAACATGTCGCCGAAAACCATCGTATTTTCTACCGTTATGCCGGCGTCCGTAAATCGCAGGTTGCCGACATGGAACAGGTGCATGGTGGACATATCCGGGTAGTCTGTTCCGGGGGCACCGCTCCCGCAACGGATGGTCTGGTCACGGCGACACCAGAAGTCATGCTCGTGGTGAGGGTGGCCGACTGCATCCCGCTCCTCCTGTACGATCCGGTCCATCATAGTGCGGGCGTGGTACATTGCGGTTGGCGTTCCCTGACGGCAGGCATCGCAGCCACGGCGGTACATACCATGACCAAGGAGGCACAATCCCGTCCGGAAGATATTATCGCAGTCATGGGTCCCTCGGCGGGCGCCTGCTGTTATGAGGTCGGCAGAGAAACCGCCGATCAACTCTGTGCTGCCTCCATCATCACCCGTAACGGGAGACTGTTCGCCGATCTCAAACGAGTGCTCAGGGAACAGCTGCGCGAAACCGGCCTTGCACAGGGTACCATTGAGAACATCTCAGCGTGCACCATCTGTACGGAAACAACATATTTTTCCCACCGCCGCGACGGTGCTAACGCCGGCCGGATGATGGGATATATCATGATGCGGAAGCGATGCTAGTTGTCCGGAACTCACCTATCGGGCCCGGTATAGCGCTCGTTGTTTCCGGGTAATTTTTGGTTGCTTTTTTGTTATTTGAGGAGTATACAGTGACATATTTCCAGGCTGTCATTCTCGGTATTATCCAGGGGGTAACCGAGTTCTTCCCCATTTCTTCCTCGGGACACCTCGTACTCTGTCAGCAGTTTCTCGGCCTGACCGGAGAATTGTTAGCATTCGACGTGGCCGTGCATTTCGGATCGCTGCTAGCCGTACTCCTCGTGTTCCGAGCATCCATACTGCGATTAATCGCCGGCTGCGGTGCGGGGGTACGGTCGGTTCTTATCGACGGGACATCCGTTCGCGAAGTCTACCGCGGTTCGAGGGACATCCGCCTCACCATCGCGCTTGCGCTCGGTACAGTTCCCGCGGTCGTTGCCGGATTGACCATGAAGGATTTTTTCGAAGGACTGTTTCACTCGGCCGGGTATGTGTTTGCAGCACTTGCGGTAACCGGGTGTATCCTGCTTTTCACCTTTCTGGTAAAGAGACACCAACGGGATATCAATCCGCTCGGCGGTTTCATCGTGGGGATCGCACAAGCGTTCGCGATCATCCCGGGCATCTCGCGATCGGGAGCGACCATATCGACCGCACTCTTTCTCGGTGTCAAACGTGAAGAGGCCGGAGAATTTTCCTTTCTCCTCGCAATACCGGTCATTTTCGGCGCCGGAATCCTGACACTAAAGGATTTCTTTACCGGCGGCATCACGAAACTTTCTTATGAAATCATCGTTCTCGGCACACTCGCCGCCTTCATTTCCGGATGGATATCGCTCGTGCTCCTTCTCCGGGTGATCAGGAAGGGAAAACTCGGTTATTTCGGATTTTACTGTTTGGCCGCCGCGCTTATGGGAATTATCTTATTCGTAACAAACTCCTTACCAGGAAAACCGACCACCATGAATCATACGGAGAACAACGTGCACAGCAACATACCATCGGAACAGGTAATCTCACTACCCGCTTCCTATGATGGCGCAGAGCAGATGATCACCTACTACCGGGCGAAAAGATCGTCCCGACCGCTCCTCGTGGCACTGCACACCTGGGGATATGGCTATGACCAGGAAACCATGTACCGCGAGTATTTCAGATGCTGCGAAGCACGTGATTGGCACTGTATTTTCCCCGATTTTCGCGGACCAAACAACCGCCCTGAGGCGTGTGGTTCCGAAGCTGCCATCAGTGATATTTTAGATGCGGTGAAATGGGCACAGGATACGTTCGACGTTGATCCCCGACGGATATTCCTCGTCGGATGCAGCGGCGGTGGGCATATGGCACTCATGGTTGCCTCGCATTCGCCTGCCACCTGGACGGCGGTCAGCACGTGGGTGCCAATCAGTGACCTCGCCCGCTGGCACCGTGAGACAACGATCCGTGAACTGCATTACCGTTCACAGCTCGAGGCAATATGCGGTGGTCTTCCCGGCACATCCCCGGCGGTGGATGCCGACTACAGAAAACGATCGCCCCTGCCGGTCCTCTGGCGGGCGCACATTATCCCGATGGACATCAATGCCGGTATTCATGACGGTCATGGGGGTACGCTCGGCGGCGAAGGCTCGGTGCCGGTCGGCCAGAGCATCCGGGCGTTCAACTCGTTGGCAAGAACGGTCGAGAATTATGATTCGATGATCGAGGAACAAGTGATCGACTATATCGAGGAACATGAAGCGGTGCCGGAATGGTTCGAAAAAGGGGAAATTAATGATCCGGCCTATCCCAGGGGAATTGTACTGCGGAGAACCAGTTCACTGGCACGGCTTACCATCTTCGAAGGCGGCCATGAGATTTTGTTCGATACCGCCTTTGCCTGGTTCGACAGGTTCTGAGACCCGGCATGACGAACACATACTCCCTATCATCTCCCTCCGGTAAACAGAAAAAGTGATTAAGCCGTCGTCATGAGGTGAACCATCCTCACCACCAACTCACCGTGCGTTTTCGCTGTGTTTCCAGCGACGGTGCATCCAGAAATACTGATGGGGATATTTCCGGATGATGTCCTCCATGATTTTCGTATACCGCTGGGTCAACGATTCGACCGTATCATCCGATGAATAGGCAACTTCCTCGGCAAATGTCTTGTACCGCCCGTTCTTGAGCCGTACCATCGCTATGACAACCAGCGGGACACGATACTTCAGGGCGAGCTGTGCGGCACCACGCGGTGCCAGTGCCCTCCTGCCGAAGAAATCGACAAATATGCCGTTTTTCCGATTGCCCTGGTCTGAGATGAGACCAACCATCTCATGCCGGCGCAATGCCTGGAGGATCTGTTTCAGGGGAGCACCACGGGTCGTGATTTTTATACCCATGTACTCGCGGTTCCGGGTGACCAGCCGATCGATGTACGGATTGGACTGTCGTTTTGCAACCGCAGTTACTTTTACCCCGTGGGCGGAAATGACAGCGCCACACAATTCCCAGCTCCCGAAATGAGCGGCCACAGTAACAATACCGCGGTTTTCATTGTATAAGCGCCAGACTATATCGAACTCTTGAACATCGACCATCTCCCTTATCCGGGAATATATTTTTGGTGCAAGAATCATCTCGATAAAGGTCATGCCGATGTGAATATAGGCCGTACGGGCTATTGTTCGGAGTTCCCGTTCGCCATATTCGTCACCGAAGGCGTTTCTGAGGTTATCCATCGTGATATCGCGACGGAACCTGACAACATAGAAGGTAAACCACCCGAGGATAGTGGTAAACAGGTAGACCACCCGCAGAGGAACAACGAGCAGGAACGACCGGAAGAGCATGACAACCGCATATTCAACGAGGTGTTTCAGCCGTTTTATCAGTGTATAATTCATATCGTTCCCGGTATCTTCTCAGAATAGACTATCCGGCGTGCATTCTGGCGATGATACATCAGAGTGACCGTTTCTCAGCGATTCCAACCACTGAGAAAGGATGCCGGTTATCCTCATCGGTTACCTTTCAGTTTTACCGTTCCAGGAGTGGTGATGGTAGTCCTCGAAATTGATAATCTTCTCCGCCGCCTCAACAATTTCCCACTGTTCGAGAAGCCGCTTGTTGCGCCACTTTTTGATGAGATAAACCGCAAAAGCGAGCAGCATGATCAGTGTCCAGGTGCTCGGAATCAGCACATATAGCGACCGCCTCCCGTACGATCTGGTCACCTCCTTGATATACCAACTCTCAAATTCACTCGGCCACAGACCAGTTGCATTCCGAAACGCGGTCGGAAAATCGAGGTCTCCCTTCAAACCTTCTATGATCGATGCGAGAACGTCCTTGCCATGCTGTGTGATAAGATGCTGTACCGCAAGCATCGACTGGTCGTAGGCAAGGGAGGCGTCGGCATCCCGGGCGGTAAAGACGTTCTGGATATCCTCGAAGGTGAGCAGATCGTTACGGGCGACCTTCCAGAACATGTAGAGCCGGTCACGGACACCGCGCTCCTTGGAGAGCATCTGTGCACATCCCTCATGAAACCACCGCGGGACAAAGGTATCCCCGGCGGCATCGTCGATGACGATATGCACGGTCTCGTGGGCAAGCAACTGTGCAAGGCCACTCATCTGTCCGGCACGGGGTGTCACGATGATACGGCAGCCGGGTACGGCAACCGCAGCGCTCCATTCGGGGAGAACGCCCTCGGTAAGTTCATTGTACTGCTCGCGGGACCGGGTCAGGATGACCCGTATTTTCTTCGACATGGTGTGCCGGAGCGTATGCGATATCTCACGGTAGTTTGATTCTATGTCGCGCGAGATTTTTTCGGCAAAATTCTTCCGGATGCCATCATGCACAACCTCGAAATGCTCACTCCTGACCATCTCCTCCCCACGGCAGACGCCAGCGGCGGCGAAAAGCGCGAGCAGGATAAAAACCGGCTGGCTTTTCAGGCATCTCAGTATTCCCACCTCGTGGGAGACAGTCGCTTCCAGGCTTCTCTTCATCATGGCACGATTCCCCGTATCAGGATAGTCGCAATATAATAAAAAATCCGGTCATGAACGATGAATTCTTCATACAGTACCATCCGGTGAAGACCAGAGCCGGTTGGTCGGGCATCATCCGAGAAAGGCAGGGCGACCGTAAAAAAAGACCGTCAGCGTTCAGATGTCGAATATTTTGCCCGGATTAAGGATGTTGTTGGGATCGACACCGCGCTTGATGTTCCGCATGAAACGAATGGTATCCTCGCTCAGGGCCAAATCCAGAAACTTCTTTCGCTTGTGCCCGATGCCGTGCTCCCCGGAAATGGTTCCGCCGAGTTTCGCTGCGGCAAGATACATTTCACGCTGGACGAGCGGAAGCGTTGCCTCCCATTCATCGTCGGTTTCATCTTCCGCGGTCACAATGTTGGAGTGGATGTTCCCGTCCCCCGCATGACCGTGCAGGAAGAACCGAACATGGTATTTCTCCTGAATCCGCTCGATCTCATCCTGGAAAGCGGGTATCTGCGCGGTGGGCACCACGATGTCCTCCACGCTCTGACGGCGGCTGAAAAGAAACATCGCCTCGCCGAGGTTGCGCCGAATACTCCAGAGGCGGTCGCGTGTCGTGTAGTTATCGGCGACATAGACTTCCTGTGCGCCATTGTCCATGCAGAGGTTGCCGATGGTATCGTACTCGCGTTCCACGGTTTCCTCGTTCGAACCGTCCACCTCGATGAGGAGCATGGCGCCGGCGTTCTCATAGGGGATTGTTTCGTTGAGGTACTTGCAGGCATAGTGGACGCTGATGTAATCCATAAATTCGATCGCCGTGGGAATGATCCCGCTCTCGGTCATGATTTTCGGGACGACCGCAATGGCACTCTTAACATCGGGGAACAGCGCGAGGAGATCGACAGTCACCTTCGGGAACGGAAGGAGCTTGAGAATCACCTTGGTGATAATGCCGAGGGTGCCTTCCGAACCCACGAGGAACGCCCGCAGGTTGTAGCCGGTGACATCTTTCAGGCGTTTTCCGCCGATCTCGACAATCTCCCCGGTTGGGGTGACAAACTCGAGACCGACAACGTACCGCTCGGTCACACCGTACTTGACCGCTTTCCCGCCGCCGGCGTTCTCGGCGACATTCCCCGCGATAAAACAGGACTCCAGGCTCATGGGATAACCGGCGAAAAACAGTCCCTGCTCCATCACACGCTCGTTGATCTCGTTGGTCACCACGCCCGGTTCCGTCACGACCATCATGTTCTCACGGTCGATTTCGAGAATGGTATTCATCCGCTCCACCGACAGGACGACACCGCCGTACACGGGAATGGCGCCTCCGGAAAGCCCGCTTCCCGCCGCACGGGGAGTAATCGGAAACTTCCTCTCGTTGGCGAGCCTGACAACGGCCGCAATCTCCTCAGCGGTTCTCGGCTTCACCACCACTTCCGGCATTGACGAATACGCCGCTTTGTCGGTCTCATCGTGGGAGTACTGCTCCATCTTTTCGGGATCGGTCAGAACGTGTCGTTCACCGACAATGGCGCATAGTTCCCGTATGATGTCACTATCGATCTTTGTATAGTCGTACGCATTCATATGGTATTCTTTCCCATCGAACCATGCTAATCCCGGAACCGTTCTTCCGCGTTTCCCTTACACGGCAGCCTAGTTCCCCGGCTCGAGTGTGTAGAGTTCGTCATCCGTGTAGTTATCCGCTTTGGGATCCTGGACAAGGAAGTAGGTCTGCCGGCCACCGGGATCCGGAAACCCGGTTAATACCACCGATATATCCGGATCATCTCTATAGCTGTTGGGATTCCAGAACTTCACCCGGCATGTCATACCGAAAGGGGTATCCGCCTGGTCGTGTTCCAGCCCCGAAAGGGACGAGGTATCGATTCTGAGCAAGCGCACCTCCCCGGATTTCACCTGATCGTTCCGCTCGGGATTCAGGCAGAACAGTACCGGTCCGCGCATGACCGCCACCCGGCCTTCCTGGGCTTTTCTCCCCCTGACCGCTTTCCACACCATGGGCATATCGAGCTCGATACGGTCGCCCGCCTTCCACATCCTCTCGACGGTAAAGAACGAACCGCCCGCTGTCCTCATCGTGAGAGACTCGCCGTTGACCGACACGCTCGCTTCATCGCACCAGCGAGGAATGCGCAGGCGGACGGGAAAAGACGCGGTCCGGGTCGGATCGAGGTGAATGACGACTTTTCCGCTGGCGGGATACCCTGTTATCTGACGGACCTTAAGAGAGAGATCACTGTCAAGCTCGACCACCGCACTCGATTCGGCATACAGGTTCACCGCCAGCCCGTTGTCGCAACGATAGTACACCATGCCGGGAAGCTCGGCGATGATGCGGCGGTAGTTGCAGGGGCAGCAGTACGTGTCGCGGTCAAAGTAGATGCGCTCCCCCTCGAACGGCGCATAGTACCTTATAAGACGTCCGTCGGGAGACTGGGCGGCAAAAAGCGCATTATAGATCGCCCGTTCCATGATGTCACCATAGCGTGAATCGCCATCGAGGCGCAGGAGGTTGTCGAGAAAGCGGATCAGGTACGCTGTAGCGCAGGTTTCCCCCAGCTTGAAGAAACCCTGGTGGTTGTCGTGCCAGCACTCCTGGTAACCGCAGGTACCGGTGACGACAAGCCCATCACGGCGGATCAGGAAGTCGATCACATCGTGGGTGCGTTCGAGCAGTCGATCATCTGGCTGGATACGGTACAGTTCGAGCTGTGCCAGGCAGCGGCACAGGTACGAGTAGGCATGGCCATCCACGAGTCCGTGACGTCCCACGACAATAGGGACATCCCATTCCGGCAGTTTCCGATCTTCGACACAAAAGTCCCGGTACCGGGCATCCCCGGTCTGTTCATACAACGCCAGCAGCGCATTTTCGAAGGAGGTGGTCGCCAAGTAGGTTGAGATGCCGCCCATGCTCGACGGGCCGTCCGGATTTTCATGCTTCCAACGGGTTATCATGTAATCGGCGAGTTTTCGCGCCGCCTCGAGGGAGGCCTCTTCACCGAAAAACCGGTGATCGGCGGTCAGCCCCAGAACGAGATACGACATCTCATGAATATCCCAGAGCGCCCACATGTGGCTCTCCGGTTTCATGAGGCCGATGTAACCGTCATTCTCCTGCAGGCTGATGACTTCCTGCACGAGGTGTTTCTTCAAGGCCAGAATGCGGTCGTCATCGTTCCGGTACACCGCAAACCGCACCGCAGTATCGATCAGCTTACCCAGGCCGATGTAGCCGCCCTCAGCATTCCGCTCCCGGAATGGCCTGAGGAAATCGTTGTCGGCATCCAGCACGAGCAGGTTGTTGTCGATCGTTACATCGATACGGCGACCGATTTCGCCACCGATCTCGATAGACCGTGGATCGGTACGTGCCATCCGGTCTGCGGCAGTCACCCTCTCGCCTGCAAGGCAGAGAACGACAAGGACCATGAGAACTGCACCGATACGTCCGTGAGATAACGTGTTCATAATCCCGTTCCTTTCTTCGGATGCAATCATCCGCCACGGTACCGTCCGGCAACATCGTGTAACATCCTCCGCCCATGGCGAAGGAGAGTTCACGGGTGAAGATTCTGTGAAAAAAGCCCCCGGCCAGCTGACAATGGGGGCTTTTCATCACCAAGAGCACCCGGTGATCAAACGTCGAAGATCTTGCCGGGATTCATGATGTTATTGGGATCAACTGCCCGCTTGATGCGCTGCATGTAGGTGATGACATCTTTGCCGACCGCCATTTCCATGTATTTTTTCCGTTTACTCCCGATGCCGTGCTCACCGCTGATAGTGCCGCCGAGTTTTTTTGCCGCAATGAACAGCTCTTCCATCGCCTTGGGCAGTATCTTGTACCACTGCTCCATCGTGTCATCGGGATTCTTGATGATCGTGGCATGGAGGTTGCCATCGCCCGCATGGCCATAGCATGGTATCTTGACATCGTACTTTTTAGAAATCCTCGCGATTTCCGGCATGAGATCGGGAATCTGCGCGGTGGGCACCACGATGTCCTCGAGGCTCTGGTTCGGGCTCACGACCTTGAATGCCTCCGCGATGTTACGGCGGACGCTCCAGAGACGTTCCTGTGTGGTGTAGTTATCGGCGACATAAACCTCTTGGGCACCGCCTTCCATCAGCAGGTTGCCGATGGTGTCGTATTCGTTTTCCACTACCTTCTCATCGGTACCGTCAACCTCGATAAGCAACATTGCCCCCGCCTGCTGGTAGGGGATTTTTTCATTGAGGTAGTCACACGATGTGTAGACGCTTAACTGGTCCATGAACTCGATCGCGGTGGGAATGATACCACCCTCGGTCATGATTTTCGGCACCATCGAAATGGCGGTTTGAACATCCGGGAAGAGGGCGAGCAGGTCGACCGAGGCTTTCGGCAGTGGGAGCAGCTTAATGACGACCCTGGTGATGATGCCGAGGGTTCCCTCGGAACCGACCATGAGCATGCGGAGGTTGTAGCCGGTTACATCCTTCATGCGCTTGCCGCCAACCTCGATAATCTCTCCGGTCGGGGTGACAAACTCGAGCCCCATGATATAGCGCTCGGTCACACCGTACTTGACCGCCTTGCCGCCACCGGCATTCTCGGCAACATTACCTGCGACAAAGCAGGTTTCGAGGCTCATGGGATAGCCGGCAAAAAACAGCCCGAGGTCTTTGATCTTATCGTTGATCTCGTTGGTGACAACACCGGGTTCCACCACAACCATCATGTTCTTTTCGTCGATTTCGAGAATCGAGTTCATGCGCTCAACCGAAAGCAGAATTCCGCCGTAGATCGGTACCGCACCGCCGGATAGACCGCTACCCGCGCCGCGGGGAGTCACCGGAACCAGTTTTTCATTGGCAAGTTTCACGATCTCGGCGATCTCCTGAGCGGTTCTCGGCTTCACCACGACATCCGGCATGTGGGCGTATTCTTCCTCGGCTACCTCATCATGGGAGTATGCCTCCATCTTTTCATCGTCGATAATGACGAACTGGTTGCCGACAATCTCCCTGAGTCTCTTCAGTATCTCCTGATCGACTTTATTATATTTGGTTTGTGCCATCGTTAGTTCCCTTTTGCTTTTCGCTTGTCAAGTTCCTGGATCAATTCCGGTAAAATCTCGAAGAGATCGCCGATAATCCCGAAGTCGGCCACCTGGAATATCTGGGCGTCCGGATCGCTGTTCACCACGACGATTGTTTCGGATGTCTTCATACCTGCGAGGTGCTGAATCGCGCCGGAAACGCCGAAGCCCATGTAGAGCTTCGGTACGACCGTCCGGCCGCTTAGTCCGATTTGCTGCGGATATTCAGCCCAGCCGCGGTCGACAGCGTCACGCGATGCACCGACAGCGGCGCCAAGGCGATGTGCGAGTTCCTGGATCATTTTGAAGTTTTCACCCTTCTTCAGGCCGCGGCCGCCGCAGACGATACGGTCTGCTTCTTCGATATTGACATCGGCATTCTCCATGGGTTTAAATCCGAGCATTTCCTCCCGTCCCGTGAGAAGCTCTTCCGGAACATCGACTTCCACAATTTCGCCGGATCGCGAATCATCCCGCGGAGGGATGGGCGTCGACCGTGGACGGACCGTTGCCATCTGGGGACGGTGGTTCGGGGTTTTAATGGTTGCCATAATATTACCGCCGATGGCGGGACGCGTTTGCAGGAGATTACCGGTCTCTTCCTCGATGTCGAATTCGGTACAGTCGGCGGTGAGTCCGGTTTTTATCTTCGCCGCCACGTAAGGAAGGACACTGCGTCCTGTTGTTGTGGCGCCGGCAAGCAAGATCGCCGGTTCGTAGTTCTTGATGAGATGAATCAATACATTCGCGTAAATATCATTCACATAGGTTTTCAGCTGGGGCTTTTCGACGAGGTACACCTTATCAGCACCGCGTTTGAAGAGCTCTTCTACCCCGTTCCGATCAACCTTTTCTCCCAGCACAACCGAGGCAAGCTTGGTGTTGAGCTTGTCGGCGAGCACACGGCCCCTGCCCAGGAGTTCGAACGAGATGGGTTCGAGGGTACTGTCAACCTGTTCTGCAAATGTCCACAGTTCCTTAGCCAAGAAAATATCCTCCTCTATAGGAAATCTTTTTCATCTAGAAAGTTAATCAGCTCTTCTACAGCTTTCTTCACCCCGGTCTTGCGGGCATCGACAAATACACCGTTCCGGGTAACTTTCGGCATGGCGATTTTTACCACACGGGTCGGGGATCCCTTTAGCCCGAGATAGTCATCACGTACATCCATGGTATCTCTGGTCATGACCGGAATGTCTTTCTCACGGGCGGTCTGTTTGCCGCGGAGCGTGGGCAGACGGGGATCGGCGATTTCCTTGAGTACGGTTATCAGGCACGGGGTCGGCATCTTGATCGTCTCGTATCCGCCTTCGACCAAACGCTCAACCGTCACCGAACCCTCTCCGACTTCGACAATCCGGCTGACAAACGTGGCGAGCGGCAAATCAAGAAACGCAGCGATCTCGGGACCGACCTGGCCGGTATCACCATCCGTCGCCCTGATGCCACAGATAATCAGGTCGAAGTCACCCATGGTCTTGATCGACTCCGAGAGTACATAGGAGGTGCTCCAGGTATCGGCGCCGGCGAACTTCCTGTCCGATAAGAGAATACCATCATCGCAACCCATTGAGAGCGCTTCCCTGATGGCTTTCTCGGCCTTCGGCGGCCCCATTGAGACAACCTTGACCGCACCACTGTGCTCTTCCCGGAGCTGGAGTGCGCCTTCGATAGCGTAGAGATCGAGCGGATTGATAATGCTCTCAACACCGTCACGTATCATGGTGCCGGTTTCCGGATCCATTTTGACATTACCGGTCTCCGGAACCTGTTTGATGGGTACAACTATGTTCATGCAATCCCCCTGTTAATATTAAGGAACAAACAACTATCTATGTAAGACATCGAAATTGCGGAAAATGTAAATGTAACGTACTCCCAAAATATAGTAAAGTTAAGAGGAAAAAGCAAGAATAGCATGCGCCGTTATCATGTTATCATAGGACGGGGCAGAGAACGAATCACTCCTTGAGGTTCTGCAGCCACGTCCGGAAGCGGGCATCTTCGAAAAGTCGTTGTGCGAGAGAATCATGGCCGGAATACAGCATATGACCGGCACCGTCAGCAAACTGATCACTCGAGAAACCGGGTCCCGCTTCAAAATAGGGTACCTCGAGTTCATCGAAGGTTTGTTTTACTTTTCCCACGAGAACGTCCAGGCGTTCGCGGCTCACGGGCGTCAGGATAGAGGAATTATACGGACCCAGAAGTATAAAGAAATGTACTTTCCGCTTTTTCAACATCTCTATCGTTTCCAGGAAACACTCGAACTGCACCGATTCCTCGGGGGAAAGGTACTGAAAGTCCTGCAGCTTCATGTTGGCTGCTTCCCAGTTCAGGCCGCGTCCCCGCTTTTCCCTCGTGACCTCGCCGGCCCTGAAGGTCAGGGCACTGAAGGGATTGCGGTACGGGTGATCGATCATCCAGGCGGCCACGCTCTTATTGTCGAAGTAGGTCGTCAGGATGTGCCGTACGAGCGGGAAAATACAGGTATAATGCTCGATTTTATAGCTTAACCGCTCGTTCAGGGTGTAGCTGTTGTACCGGATACGCGGGTGGAATTGCGGCACCAGGCGGGGATGCCGGAAACGCTCTATATTGCCCCGCAAATCTCTGTTGACATCTGCGAGCCAGTAGGGAGTGAACTGGAGAATGATATTCGTGTAATATTTCCCGTAGTACTTGATGAGCCCGCGCATTGCGGCCTGGTTCAGACCATCGATACCCATATTGGCGAAGATGTTTTCCCCGTACCGCTCATTCAAATAATGAGTGATGGTCTGATTATTGTCCACCTCCTGCCCCCAGATGACGGAATCCCCGATCATGGCAACTTTATACCGGGTACTAGCATAGCGGGCCCAGCGGTAGTGCGACCAGTAATTGTTCATCTTCTCGGCCCAGCACAGCGGCCGGTAATCATCGCCGGATTCAAACCGTTCCCACCGGAACCAACCGAGGTAGCAGACCGCACAGATACCGACAAAAAGAAGCACGGTAATTCCCCATTCCATCGGTGAGAGAATTACGGAGTTAGAATTGGAAATAGATGAATTTTTCATAACCTGTCGTTCCAAAGAAAACAAGGTAGAGTAGCATGAAAAGCATCAGTCCAATCCGCACGGCTGGCAGATCCAAAACCCGTCTATAGCGTGATTCAAACAGGTACTGGTATCCCCAGATGCCGATAACGAAAAGAACGGCGACCAGGGGAATCCCCGGATCGCTGAGGGAGCATGAGGCGATTCCCTTGACCACGGTTGCTGCTTTTTTGAACGTTTCCGCCCGGAAGAAAATCCAGCCGAAACAGACCAGGTGGAAGGTCAGTACCTGTTTGAAAATTCTCGGCACCCGTTCACGGTAGAAGCGGGTGGCTTCCAACTCCCGGGTACCACACCGACCGAGCGCGTGGACAGCGCCCCATATGACAAAGTTCCATGCGGCTCCATGCCATAATCCGGCGACCAGCATGGTGAGGATCATGTTCCGATAGGTCGCGGCACGGCCACGCCGGTTTCCGCCGAGGGGGATATAGAGATAGTCTTTGAACCAGCTCGAAAGACTGATGTGCCACCTTTGCCAGAAATCTCCCAATCCCGTAGCGAGGTACGGATTGTTGAAATTCATCATGAGCTTGAAACCCAGCATCCGCGCGCACCCTCTCGCCATATCGGTATAGCCGCTGAAGTCAAAGTATATCTGCCAGGCGAAAGCATACGTCGCCAGAAGGAGTGTCAGCCCTGAAAATTGTGACGGATCATCATACACGTTATTGACATACAGCGCCAGAAAATCAGCGAGCGCCCGCTTCTTAAACATTCCCACCACGAACAGGGATAATCCCTCGCTTACCCGGTCTCGGTCAAATTTCGGCGCCGTTTCGAGCTGAGGCAGCATGTTCCCCGCCCGCTCAATGGGTCCGGCGAGCAGGTACGGAAAAAACGAGACAAATGCGGCAAAACGTACGATATTCCGTTCCGGCGGCGTGGTCCCGCGATAGACATCGATCAGGTATCCTGTGGCAATAAATGTGAAAAAGGACAATCCCACCGGGAAGAGAAAATCCGGGGCGGGCATCGAAATCGAGAGGTTGAGGAAACGCAGAAGAACATTCACATTTTCGGTGAAAAACGCGGCATATTTGAAAAATCCCAGCACAAGAACGTTGTTGGCAACGGCCAGGAGCAACCACCGCTTCCGTTTTCCGGATACTGCGATCTTCAATCCTGCAGCATAGTTTACCGCGGTCGTATAAACAATGAGGGGAATATAGAGTGGATTCAACCACCCGTAAAATACATACGATGCGAAGAGGAGCCACCCATTTGAGAACCGCGTACGCTTGAGACCGAGAAACACCGTCCCGCTGATGATGAAAAATATGGCGAAGAGCCAGGAAGTAAAGAGCATACCGTTCTTTGTCCGAGGTTTGAGTAGGATACCGGAAATTTTTAAATTTTAATATATCACACAGAGCATGAGCATTCAATAAAAATTGCACACGTCGTCCGCAGGATACCCGAAAGGTACTTCTTCACCCGGTATTACCGAAGATACCGGATACGTTCCCACTCCGTTCAATCATACGACGCACGCTCAGGAGATTGAGCATGAGGTGACGTGGATGGTGGTAGTTGTCCTTTCTCGAAGCAGTCGGCACAAAGGTGGCAAACCTGTCCTGAGGTTCAAACCATCCCTGATAGCCATACTGTTTAAGGGTAAGGTTCTTTTGGGTCCAGGCGTTCTGTTCAATGAACATGTCCCGTGCCCACCCAGCGCCGGTATGCTCGACTATATAGAGCGAATTGATGAGGATGAACGCCTGCGCCCACGATACTTTCGTCAACTGCCACCTGTTGCCGTCGACCTGGTCGCAATCGTTGAAATAACCGCCATACACATCGTCTCTGCTCACCTCCGCGTGCCGCCTGAAGAACTTCATCGCCCGCGCGAACATCGTCCTATCCTTCCTGCGGACGGCTTCATACATGATCATCCAGGTCGCCTCCGTGGCATGACCGCAAGCCGCAACCTCCGAGTATTTCGGATCATCGGAGCGAGACAGATCGTGGTTAATAACATTGTTCATGAGCTCGAATTTTGGGTGTTGATGGTGGTTCATGATGGCATCGCAACACCGTGAAACAACCGCCTCAAGATCGGCATCGGATTCATACATGAGCGTGGTGACACCGAACCACAGGTGCAGCATCCAGTACCACAGGTTTCTCGCACCCGGATAGGGAGTCGAACCGTCCTCGAAGTCCGGCTTATCATAGTGTCTGAGGGTTCTTGCCATCGTTTCCCTGGCGAGATCAAGGTACTTCGTTTCACTCGTTGCCTTGGCGTATTCGGCAAGACCTTCGGCGATATAACAATCGCCGGGGAGGCTCCCCTCCCCCGATCCAATCACCCGTCCTTCGCAGGTATAGGAACCCGGCCAGAACTGCTCGCCGGCAGGCCGGTGTTTCATGATAAATTTCACGGCTTTTGCGGCGATATCGAGATACCGGTTATCCTTGGCAAGGTTGTTATAGAGGAACGAGTAACACCAGATTCCCCTCCCCATGAACGATGCTGAGGTGTTCGTGTTTTTGTGGCGCCCGTCATGATCGGTTGTTGCCATAAAACTACCGTA
>CAYWBT010000010.1:24626-33192 GCA_964456585.1 uncultured bacterium | reverse complement strand
TATGACCTCTTTACCCGTCACCTCGCCCATGATGTTCACTACGGCCTGGTTTTGGGCGACACCGCCTGACATAACAATGACATCTTCAGCCATGCGCTCGAGGAAGGGAAGAACGCGCTCGACCACCGCACGATTGATACCTGCAGAGATTCTCGGTACAGGAACACCCCGTACAATATGCCCGATGATCTCCGATTCACCGAAAATTGCACAGGTGCTGGAGAGTTCGACCGGATCGCGAACGTAGGTGCTAATCTCTTCGAGTGAAATGCCGAGCACACGTGCCATGTTTTCGATGTAACGGCCGGTGGATGCAGCGCATTTGTCGTTGGTTGCCATATCGACCATGACACCGCCTACGATGTGAATTACCTTATAGTCCTGCCCCCCCATGTCGATAAGGGTGAAGGTATCGAGCCCGCTCTGGTGGCGTGCCCCGAGAAAATGCGCCTTGAGTTCTGAGATACTTCTTGCCCCGGTCAGGGAGACGCTCATACGGCCGTAACCCGTGGAGATAACCGTGACTGTGCCGGCATAACCGAGTGCCTCGAGATCGACCGAGAATCCTTCTTCACGACGAATACCGTAGTTCCGGTAGAAATCGATGCTGTCGTACATGACTTTGGTCAGCACCTTCCCGCCGTTCATGAAGCAGATTTTAACGTTCCGTGAACCGAGATCGATACCGAGAATGGATGATGGCGCTGATCTGTCTGACAATAGATGATCTCTCTTATTTTCCCCGTTCTTTCAACGGATTTTTTACTTTAAAAGCGGTGTCTCAAGCATTTCGACGAATGCCTGAAGGCGTATTTTTGTCCGCTCGTCAACGGAGCCGGGTGACTCTCCTTCAATGGTCAGTACGGGTAACGAGAGCTTTTTACGCACGACCAGGTCTTCGATGTGACGGTGGCAGAAGCTCTGGACATAGTGTATAACACCATGAATGCCGCGCCGTTCGAGCTCGCCCACGATGTACTCGAGCCGGTGAAAAATATCGTAGGGATAGGTATATGCCAGGTAGCTGCCGACAATTCCCCCCGGCCGGACGGGCTGGGAAAACTGGCGCTGTACTTCATTGAAGACAACCCGTGCACCGAATGATTCCAGAACCTCATAGATATCATCGAGAACCGGCGGTACACCGATGTAGGCGAGACGGACCCGCTCGTTGAACGGCTCACGTTTTTTTGCTGACTCTATAAAATCATCAAGTTCCCGCGAATACCGTTCGATACTGCCGTTGAAATCACTCGAAGCGACAAGCCAGGAGTGATTTTCCGCGCCGCTCAGCACGTTGTCCCTCCAGGTCATGCTGTCGAGGGTATCGAGAAGTGAACGAACCGGTTCGAGTTGCTTCATCATGATTTCAGCTGCTTCGAGGTTGGTTCCCAGTTCCCCCGCGAGACGAACAATTTCATGCTGGAGAGCGTGCGGATCGCGGTCGTAGGGAAAGGCGAACGGTATGGTTTGAATGCCCTTGAGTTGCAGGGTTTCCATCAGGGCGTGGGTATTGGAACAGTCTCCCTGGGTGACTGCAATCACCGTTGTGATATCCGGGTGGGATAACACAGCACCGTACATACCCTTGATCCAGGCGCAGACGTTGCGAGGGTAACCGTCGCGTTCCGCCCGCCGGATGAAGTCCCCGCGGTGTTCCGAGGTGATGAAGATATTATTAAGGTCGACCGGGATCGTTTCCGAAGCCCAGATTACCTCGGACGGGACGGTGGTCGTAATACCGATGCGCTTCATGACCGTTCTGCCTTTCACGTTTCTTCCGAAACGCCGATCAACACGACCGCTTCGAGCTCCATAAGCGTATTACGTACCAGACGCCCTCTCATCTGAACAGCTGTTCCCTGGGTGCCGGTTACTACGAGAGAAAAGTTGTTTGTTCCGGTGAAGGTTTTCTGAATATCACTGGTAAAATCATTTAACGCGGCTATCGTTTCGATTGGCAGGCCGCCTTCGGGCGGTTTGGATGGAAGATTCTCTCCGAAGAGTGCCGCAAAAGGGGCATTGTAAAACGTTGCGCCCAGATTGACTGTCACCACACAGGCAGGTTCGGTGAAATTTTCCAGGATGCGTTCTATGATGCGTTTCTGTGAGGCGATTTTTCGGGTTTTAAGGTCGTCGTACATCCGTACCCGGGCGAGAACACTGTTATAGCTGGCGGCAAGTTCACCAATCTCGTCCTTGGTTTGAATAGATGCCTCCACGCTCAAATCTCCCTCCTCGGCATTTTTCAGTATCCGTGTCAGCGTGGTGATCGGTCGCACAATTTTCCGGGGGAGTATGCCGACAATGAAGAGCCCGATGAAGCCGGTCAGGAAGAGAACGGTGATGATGTTTCTTCGTGCCCGCGCCTCTATTCTCAGGCTTTCACGTTTGTGTGCCTGCATGTCATTCCAACTATTGTCCGAGAGGTTTTTTGCGGAGGTAAGAAAAGACTGCCGTGACGTTCGGAGGTTTTCGTAGATGTATTCCGGTTCTCCTGATTGGGCAGGTGGCAGTTCGCTTGAGAGCAGTGATTCAAACGAGAGGGAGTCCATGTATTCTCGCGCCTTGGCAATAATTGAGTCCCGCTGCGCGGAAGTAGTGGCTTTATTCAATTCCCCGAGTATTGTGCGGTAGTTTGACCGAAAATCGCGGTACGTTTCAGAGAGGTGCGCTTTTATCGTATCGATCCTGTCCTCGGGGGGATGCTGGGAGGTGTGCTCGACGAGCATTTTAAAACTGTTCGAATATATGGTGAGATGTTCGGAGAGTTCTCCCGCCAGTTCTCTTTCGGGGCCGGAGGAGATTTCACGAATCGTCAAGATGGTTGAATCGGTGCGTGCAATCATTTTCTCGATGATCTCGTGATCGGTTACGCTGCCGAATATCCGGTAGTTCATTTCGTACCGCTGGATATCGAGCATGGTAAGCGAGAGTTCCGCAGCCAAGTTTCCCAGCCGTGCATCCTTCTCAATAATAACCGTAATCTGATTAATCAGGCTGGTGAAGTAAAAGAGCGACATTGAGACGATGGGCAGAATAATCAGAAATGAAAAGAAAATGGAGAGGGTTATTCGTCGCCTGATTGACATGTGGCTGAGATAGTCGATCATCCTGAGCAGCAGCCGTTTTTTTCTCTTTTGCGCCACAAATCATCCCTTTGTTAAAAACTTTTCAATATCCTCTTTCATGCCAACAAGGATGAGAATATCGTCTTTCTTGATGGCCTCCGTTGCGGAGGGCAGACTGATTGTCTCTGATTCGTAATATACCTCGCCCGATTCCGAAACGTATGGTGTCTTCCGTAATATTCCGACAACTAAAAGATCATAATTTCGCCGGAAATCGAGTTCAATGAGCGTCTTATCGTAGAATTCTTCCCGCGCGGCAACCTGCGATATGGTATGACCGTCCGGCAGGGCTATATGCTCGAGGAGGCCCGGCGAAACCAGGCTTCGGGCAAGCTGTTTTGCGACAGTGATTTCGGGGGAAATAATTCGTGATGCCCCGACTTTCTCAAGTATGGTGCCGTGCAATTCCCCTGATTTCCGGGCGATAATCGTTTCCACCCCCAGTTCCTTCAGAAGAGCCGTGGTAAGAATACTGGCGTTGCGGTCTTCAGCGATGGCAACGATGGCGACGTCGAGGTTCTCAAGGTTGAGCGAGGCGAGGGATTCTTCGTCTGTCGAATCGATACAAACCGCTCGTGTCACCGAATCTTTTATGTCTTCAATGAGAGTCATATTGCTGTCGACAGCGATGACTTCCGCCCCGTTATCATAGAGCTCACGGGCGAGTCCGGAACCGAGCTGTCCGAGCCCGATGACGAGAAAACGCTTCATTTACTTTACCTTCCCTTCATGCACCATTAACCGACTGAAATGTGTGTTGTCGGGAATTCAGCCTTTACCTTCTTGACCTCTCCGAGCGCAAAGGCTATGGTCAGCGGTCCGACCCTTCCGAAATACATGAGCAACGAGATAAGGAATTTTCCGGTTCCGTCAAGATGCCCGGTGACTCCGGTTGAAAGCCCGACCGTGCCGAGCGCTGAGACAGCTTCAAAGAGTATGTCAATAAAAGACCCTTCCTGCGTAACCAGAAGTAATACACAAAATACAATAAGAAATGTAGAAGAAAAAAGCAAAATAGCAATAGATTTGTAGATTGTTTGCGGCGGAATCGTTCTGGCTGATACTTCCACTTTCTCACGGGACAGAAAGAGCGAGCGGACTGAGAGGAGCAACACCGCAAAGGTCGTAGTCTTAATCCCGCCCCCGGTTGAAGCGGGTGACGCCCCTATAAACATGAAAATAATACAGATGAAGAGGGTAACGTCTCTCATGCTTCCGATATCGATGGAATTGAAACCCGCGGTTCGGAGGGTGACCGACTGAAACATTGCGGCGAGAAGTTTGCCCGGTGTTGATAAGCTCAGTAGGGTATTATCGTATTCGAAGAAAAAGACTGTCAGGGTTCCCGCAAACAGGAGGCAGGCGGTCGTCACAAGAACCAGCTTGGAGTGAACCGAAAGACGTGAAAACAGAAGGGAAAAAAGACTGCCATGCTTGTTTTGCCGTATATTTTGCACGAGTTCGTTGATCACGAAAAATCCGAGTCCGCCAAAGACAATCAACGTCATAATCACCGCATTGACTGTTATGTCGCCGGCGAACCGGGTAAGGCTGTCGGGATAGAGACAGAAACCGGCGTTACAAAACGCTGAAACGGCATGGAAAACCGCATGGAAAACCGCATGGCCGGTACCCATGACCGGTATCAATCGCATATAGAGAACCAGGCCGCCCGTTACCTCGAAGGCAAGGGTAATCACGACAACCTGAGAAACGAGACGGTACAGGTTGGTGGTACTATTCTGTTCCATGATGCCCTGTAATTGCTCTTCATGTTTCAGCCCGATCTGTCTTCCCAGTATCATGGCGAACAGGGTGGAGAAGGTCATGATGCCGAGCCCGCCGGTTTGCATGAGGATCAGGATGACTGTGTGTCCGAAGCCGGAAAAGTAGCTGCCGGTGTCCTGCACGATAAGGCCGGTTACACAGGTGGCGGAGGTTGCAGTGAAGAGTGCGTCCAGAAAACTTGCTCCTTCTTTAACCGCCGTTGCCACGGGGAGCATGAGAAGCAGTGTTCCGATGAAGATTGTGGTACCGAAGGAAAGCAAGAGAAGTCGTGCCGGACTCAGGCGTACCGCGGAAACATATGCGCCGATCCAGGATTTCATGAAAGCCGACAGTACGTGGGCGATGACAATCCGCAAAGCTACGATGCTGCTCAGGATGTTGAGGGAGAACACCTGGCCGACGATGAACAGCGCGAGCACGAGGTCAAAAAAAATGGCCCGGAGATTCCAACCCGTGCGCAACACTTTCTGTACCACAAAGACCAGGTACATCAGGTAGATTATAATCCTCATTGCGAGGGTCATCGACTGAACGAAAACGGGGACAGTCAATAAAAATCCATACATGACTATCGTCTCCACGACGACGAGCGCCGAAAGAACGACAAGAATGTGGTTGAACCAATAATTAATCTGCGCCCTGAACGTTCGTTGCATCAGGATTCTCCGCACCGTGAAAAATATACCCTATGAACCTAGAGTTTGAATACTTCTGGATAGTATATGGTAATTATAGACTATTCAGGCGGAACGGTCAAGTGAAAGTGGTACTTTTTAACATCATCCATTTTCTCACGCACCTCATACCTGTGGCTTCCGGGCGGCATGCAGCGTCTTTGCGTATGAAGATTGGAATGATCCTTGACTTACCCAATAAAAAATAGTAAATTAAATGCCCGTCCGGGGTGTGGCGCAGTCCGGTTAGCGCGCATGCTTTGGGAGCATGAAGCCGTCGGTTCGAATCCGACCACCCCGACCAGTAATAACAATAACCTACGAATCTTATCACGGTAGAAAACAGGCAGTCATCTTCATCCCTGATACACTTGTGACCTCGTGTATCCTTCCCCAAAATGTACCCGTGTGCTGTTGTTCTTTCACGGGCATTTTTTATACATAAAGACCGAAAGCCGATAGGAAATACATGTGTCCGTTCATGCACCTGCAGCCTGCCGGGAACTGTTCCGGTGAGTAGTGAAAATACCGGCTGGTTCTTACACTTTTCAATCGCCGATGACGGTTGCTGTTACGAGTGAAAAGTACACACATGGTCGGGGAGAACACAACGTGAAGGCAGATCCGGAAGCAGTGTCGCGGAAACATAATAAATCGCTCGTATCAGTCAGTGTGATGATCCCGGTTGCGCTCCTTCATTTCTTCACGGGGAGTGCGTACAGGGGGCCCTGCCCGACTTTGGTCAATGCTTATCTGCTCGATATCCTCGTTCCTTTTGCGTTTTACTTCCTTCTGTGTCCCCACGATGCGGTTTTCCGATTCTTACGCCCCTGGTATGTTAAAGGTTTGCCGGTATTTTTCATCGCTTCTTCCGTTGAGGCCGCTCAATGGTACGGTATCCCACTATTCGGTCGAACGTTCGATCCTCTGGACATCGTCATGTATGGAATGGGGGTGATTCTTGCGGCCGGTATCGATACCAGGGTGCTTTCCCGAATCCTCGGATTCTGGGCGCCGAAAGCAAATGAGCCGAACTGACTGATCCGCTGGTTTTTCTGGCGCCGTTTCCCGACTGACCGGGTAATTATGGGAGTAGCGTATATTTCGCTTCTCTCAGCGCTGGTTACCTCCTCCGAAGCGGGGATTGACAACATTGCTGTAAATCGACCCAAAGGTATACCGTAAACCGATTGACATGAAATAATCGTACTGCGTGGCAAGCTGACGCTGATGGAGGAGGACTTCCTCTTCCGTTGCGCCTTCTTTCGGCAACGATAACTGGTCGTGAATCTTCGATATATTTCCATGCACATTCAGAGAAAATCCTTCGAAAAGGCGAAGGTTTATTTCGCAGTGTAATCGTAAACGGTTTTTGCTGAAATCGTTAAAATAATGTGAGCCCTCCAATGTGGAACTGATCGAACCCCATTTTTCCTTAATCTCGAACGTGCCGGAAAGAGTCTCGTCGAATAAGTTTTCGCGGAGTTTGTCGTAGAGCGTTACCTCGTGGTAGTGAAAATTGGTATAACCAACGGTGTAGAGTATTCGAAATTCTCTTCGCGTTGATTCCGAATAGGGAAACACGTTGTACTCCAGCGCGGGGGCAAGTTCCCAGGAGAACTTTGTATTGGAATAGAGTGAAGAGCGCGCCGAACCGTACATACCGGCCGACCAGTGTTCTCCACGGCTTTTGACAACTAATCCCTCGAACTCTTGCGAACGCGTGTAACTGGAAATAGTACGCTCATCGGTTTCGTATTTTTCTTTGTCGTAATCAGCGCGGATATCGAGCGCTATTTTCCAATAGGGCGTGACACGGTCTGCAGCAAAGGAGCCCTCGAGCGAGAGATCCTTGCTCGACTCCTCTCCTTCTATCTGACTTTCCGTTTCAATATTGAACACCCAGTAATCCCACCTGTCCACAACAGCGGCCGGGTCTGTTCTCTGGGTGTAGGTAATCGAGATTTCCCGGGCAATTGGCGTTTTCGAAACATAGCGGACTAATCCCATTTTGATAGTTCGAACGATACCCCGCCGGATGAGTTCTTCCGAGTCCATCTGATTGGTTACACATTTCAAGGTGTCATCGAGGCCAACGAATTCCTGCTGTCCGATGAACGTGAGCGTGTATTCTGTTCCGCCACTGCCGGTTTTCTGCTCGGTGAGCAGTATATGAACCTGTGCTTCCTTTCTATCCCGCACATAATTCACGAACGGAATTTCTGTCTTAATGTATTCCTGATAGCGCCGTATATCGAGAAATACTTTTGTTGCTTTCTCATGGAGTTCGGCCAGGTTATGCTCACCCTGTTGGGAAAAAGCAGTGGAGCAGGAGAGTAACCAGGAAAAAATTATGATAGAAATAATAACATGAAGGGGATTGGAAACGCTTTTTCTCTTCCAAAAAAACGATATCCCTTTTAACAGAGTGTAAAAGGAAAGTATATCACGCATATCGTTGTCCCCTTTATTCTCTTCTTCGGTGAACTTATGGATTATCTGCTGTTTTCATAGACTCCCGACGCTATCATTTTTTCTTCTGGACGCTCGTCCGGTATTCATCAACATACAGCCCGATTTGGTCCACCGGAAGAGCTTCGAACCCAAGTTCCCATGCCGGTGAATCTTCCCTGAGCCTGAAATCGCCGTTGGCAGCGTCCACGAATCCGGGATCACCGTCGATAATGGTGTTGCCCCGTTCCTCGAACCGCTTTCTGATCTCTTCATTGTCACGCCTGAAAATTTCGCCTTTCTCAAGCTCGGTTGATAGCGGGCCGGTGCGCAGGAGAACCGGATCGGCAATCAGGTTCTTCTGGAGGGTAACGATTGACATTTCAATGTCATCGAACAGGCTGAGGAACTGCCCACCGGATGAGATGTTCCGCGAAACAACGTTGTTTTTTGGCAGCTCCGGATTGTCGGAGTAATAGTCCAGCAATTCGGGATAGCGTGTGCTGTACGGCGGATTTTGGT
>CAYWBT010000010.1:0-24526 GCA_964456585.1 uncultured bacterium | reverse complement strand
TCGGAGTAATAGTCCAGCAATTCGGGATAGCGTGTGCTGTACGGCGGATTTTGGTAATTCACGGCATCCATCCCATCGAACATGGTGCTGACAAAATAATCAGACGTGCGATCGAAATAGTAGTTCGCCCATGTTGTCCCGCGGGCGTCAATCCATACCGAGGGTTCGCATTCGACAAAAACGTTGTTCTCCACCCGATTGTCCCGGCCGCCGCCGATGAGCGTTGCCATACCCGCCTTGTAGAAGATGTTTCCATAGACTGTCATTCCGCTCGACCAGTCATCCAGATACACCGAACGCGCACCAGCCGCTCCGGGGCCATGAATGTGATGGAAATAGTTGTATTGTATGACATTCCCGCGCTGCGTCCAGTCCCTGCCAATGTAGAAGGCGCCGACATCGCCGGTTTCCTGCGCGATATCATGGATCTCGTTGAATTCCAGGAGGTGCTCATTACCGCTGAAGCTTACTCCTATGTGGGGAGCGTCGTGGATATAGTTATGGGACAGACGGTTGCCCACGCCCGACAGGCTGATCGCCGCCTTGTAGGTGCGATTAATCCTGCTGTAATGATGAATGTGGTTGTTCTCGGCGAAGTTATGCCCTTCCACGAGTGTTGTACGGTCGCCCCCGGCGATACCGATCCCACGCTCGACATTGTAGACATCACAGCTCAACACGCCGTTCGATGTGCCGCCGGTGATGGAGAATCCTGTGCCGAACAGATTACGGGCGGTACACCCTGCGATGAGGTTGTTTGTTCCGCTGGTCACCACAATGCCATGGTTGCGGGACGTCTCAACCGTAATGCCGCTGATGGTGACATACGAAGTGCCGGCGAGCTGAACGATGGGAACGGTGAGTGTTGAGACCAATGCTTTTCCTGTTTTAGCGGATGATGGCGGCCAGAAGTACAGCACGCCTTGTTTACGGTCGATGTAGTATTCCCCCGGGCTGTCCAGTTCTTCAAGGATGTTGAAATAGTAGTAACGCTGGTCTTTCGTAAAGCCGTAGGCGCTGAAGGGTTGTGCCGGATAAATCGTCCGGGTTTTCGTATCAATGGATTCTATCCGCTGGAATTCGTCAGCCCAATCAACCGTCCAGTAGCCATTCATCCAGATATCGCCGGTCAACTGCCATCGTTTGGGACGATCCTCGTCGTATCGGAATCTGCCGTAATGGCTGCCAATGGGGATGCCGTCCTTCTTGAGGAAAAAGATTCCCTCGTGGTAGTGTTTTTCGCCCGACTGAGGCACATCGACAACCTGTACCCAGCCCTCGTTGGGATACCGGGCGATGGTCATGGGCTCACCGTTGAAGAACAATTCCATACCCACCTCGCCGTTCGCCCAGCCGTTATCCCTGATTTCGCCGTATTCGTCGATTCCCTGCACGGCAAGGTCGGCACGGAGCACCTGTTCCGCAGCGGCCGGATCGAGGCGCTTCAACACCGACTGGTCGGTTACCGGTTCGAATCCTTCCACGACCTTTCCGCCGATAAAAGAGACGGCCTCACCCGGATGCGCGCGCCAGGTGACCGCCATATCCGGCCGACCGCTGTCCTGTCCGGTGAGGGAAAACGTTTCAGTTAACGAATAGACGCCCTCGCGGATCGAAACAGTTACTTTCTCCGTGGGTGGTTTCTGCGTTCGTACTACCTCGCGGACAGCCTCCCGCGCACGTTCGAGCGATGCAAAAGGGCCGTCGGCGCCATCTTCGGTTGGATCGGGATATCCGCCCGACCACGCGTCGTTTCCCCGGGTACTTACATACAGGAATATCTCTGAATCCGATCCGCCGGAGCATGACACCATGGAGAGCGCCAGGGTGAGAAGAATGATGCCGGTTATACATGCTTGTTTTCTGATCATTTACGCAAAACCTCCCTTACTTGTTCTGTGGTAATACTGTCCGAAATTCGTCTACGTAGAGCCCGATTCGGTCGACAGGAATAGCTTTGAAACCAAGCTCCCAGGCAGGTGAATCCTCTCTGAGCCGGAAATCGCCGTTGGCGGCGTCCACGAATCCGGGATTGCCGTCGATGACCCGGTTGCCGAGCCCTGTCAACCGAGCTACCATCTCAGTGTCCTCGGCGGTTGACACCTTCGGTTCCGCGTCACGGAAACGGCGATCGACGATCACCTTGTCGGCGATGAGATTATCCCGAACGGTGACCGTGTCGAAGTCGAGGCCGTCATTGAGCATGATAAACTGGCTTTCAAAGGAAATGTTGCGGCTGACCACGTTGTACTTTGGTATCGCTGGATCATCGTCGTAGAGGGTGACGAGCTTGGGGTATTTCTCGCTGAACGGCGGCTTGCTGTAGTTCATAGCATCCATACGGTCGAAGAGGGTACTCTGGTGGTTCGGGTGAGAGCGGTCGAAATAGTAGGCGGCCCAACTCAGTCCCCGGGCGTCGATTTGTATCGACGGGAGGCACTTGACGAACACATTGTTCTCGACACGGTTGTCGCGGCCGCCGCCGATAAATGCAGCCATCGTGGTATCGTAAAAGATGTTACCTTCGATCGTTGTGGCGCTGGCCCAGTCGTCCAGATATACCGGCCGCGCGCCGCCGTGCCCCGGGCCGTGGATGTGGTGGAAGTAGTTATAGCGGATGATGTTTCCGCGGCAGGTCCAGTCGCGTCCCATGTAGAAACCGCCCACATCGCCGGTCTCGAGCGCCACATTGTACACCTCGTTGTATTCAAGGATGTTTTCGTTGCCGTAGAAATAGACCGCCGCATGGGGAGCGTCATGGATTTTATTGTGGGAAAGCATATTACCGACTCCATGCAGATTAACCGCGGGGCCGATCCGGTTTACCCGGTTGAAGTGGTGCAGATCGTTGTTGTCGGCATAATTTTCCCCCGGTGTCAGGGATTTTCTCTCACCGCCGTTGAGTGAAATACAGCCGGTGGCGACCTGTGAAATGTTGCAGCCTGCCACGCCGTTTCGGGTGCCGCCCTGAATCACCACCGCAGTGCCCCCGGTGTTTATGATGTCACAGGCGGCGATGAGGTTGTTTGAGCCAGCGTTAATCATGAATGCGGTGCCGCGCGCTCCTTCGAATTGGAAGTTCCGCACGGTCACGAAGGCGGTGCTGTCAAGCTGCACGATGGGTTTTTCGAGTACCGATACGATAGCTCTCCCCTCCTCGAGGGGGGTTGGCGGCCAGAAATAGAGGACACCGTTCACACGGTCGATGTACCATTCCCCGGGGCTGTCGAGTGCCTCGAGAACATTGCGGAAGTAGAAGCGCTGTCCCGCGCGGTAGCCATAGAAATGAAACGGCTCCTTGATGTACAGTATGCCCTTGCCGGTGTCGATGCCGCTTATTTCCTGAAATCCGTCGCTCCAGTCCCAGTACCAGTAGCCGTGGAGGATGAGATTGTCCGCCGCGGAGGGATCCCATGATTGGGGACGCTTGTCATCATAGAGAAGTCGCGCCGAGTGCTGTCCCCAGGTGTTACCGTCCGCATCACGGCTGCGGGGATCGCCTACAATCAGGTTATTCCGGTCGATGGGCACCTCTTTCACGGTGAGCCAGCTGCCCGTGTCGGGATATTGGGCCATGGTCATGAACTCCTGATTGTAAAACAGGTCCATTGTGCTGCCGTCCTTGGGATTAATATTCTCGTAGCCCGTAATGCCTGACGCTCGGAGATCGACCATGCGCACCTGAGGGGCAGCCTTGTCGCTAAGACGTTTTTTAATTGCGGGATCGGTGACCGGGCGGAAATCTTTCACTACCCTTCCTCCCAGCAGAACAACCTTCTCCCCGGGATACCCACGATATACAATCGGCGTCTCTGCGGTACCGGCATCCTCGGCTCCGATCACCAGCGGTTTGTCCAGAACATACTCTCCGCCGCGGACAGAGATGGTAACGCCGCCATCGGGAAGATTGCCGGCTGCCTTCATTTTCCGGATGTGGTCGCGTGCAGCCGTGAGCGTGGCCAGCGGAGTGTCGATGCTACCCGACGCGCTGTCATTACCGTCGGTGGCTACATAGATGACATTCTTTGTCCCGGATGAACATGAGACACTGATAATGAGGAGCAGGATCATTGACAGGCGAGTAACGACGTTCATGGTGATTGTACTCCTTTGTAATAGGTCTACTCGTGGCGTTGTATTCAGAAAATAATCGGTTTCCTGCTGACGAATTGTATTGATACGCTGAATTTAATTAAACGAGGGATTATATTGGAAGCAAACTTTTTTTATTGTGCTCACTCGTTTTTATTGCGCTCCCTCGACTGATGACTCTTCATTGGTGCTATCGTTCTGATAAATCCCCACGATCGATCCCTATCGTATATTTCCCTGCATGAACAGTTTCTTCTGGTTTTCACTTACAATTTGCATACGAGATCATTCTCTGTCTATATTTCGGAAAAGTCTGGTGCCGAACCCATGATATAAAGCTTTCGCACAACCATAACACAACTGAAATATGGTGCCATAGTGTTGGGGTGCAGACATGCAGTACAATGAAATTCTACTGTCGGAATACGGTCGTATGTCCCGGATGCCTTCCCCGGTCAACAGGATGATGGCGGCATTTGCGGAAAATTTTCGGCCGGATCAGGATATCAACCTGGGGGTGGGGTATGTCAATGAAGACACCATCCCCCGTGACAAAATTCTTGAAGCGATGCGTGAAGTGCTCTCGTCTCCCGAGCGATACCCGGTTGCCCTTAATTACGGTGGTTCGAGAGGCTCTCAAAACCTGATCGACTCCCTCAAGCGGTTTCACGTCGAGCATGGCATTGGCGGAATAACCGAAGGACTGTTGGCTGAGAAGGAAATCATCATCGGCCCGAACGGCGCAACGAGTTTGCTCGAGGGAATTGCGGATGTTCTTGCGCCGGGGATTGTCATCACGTCCGATCCCATGTATTACATCTACTGCAATTTTCTCGAGCGCCGCGGCTTTGAAATTGTGGCTGTTCCCGAGGATGACGAGGGGATCGTGACCGAGCTTGTGACCGAAAAACTACGTGATCTGGGGGAGAAAAAAAACGATGTTCGCTTTTTCTATGCAGTAACGGTCAACAATCCGACCGGCACCATCCTCTCGAACGCACGGCGGGCTGCATTGGTGCGGATAGCAGGGGTGTTGTCGCGTGAACTCGGCAGGGCAATTCCCGTGTTTTTTGACAAGGCATACGAGAATTTGGTGCATGATCCTTCCGTACCGCAATCCCAGTCGGGTTTCCTGTACGATGAAGGCGGTCTCGTGTATGAAATCGGTACCCTGTCGAAGATTTTCGCACCGGCGTTGCGGATCGGTTACCTGATTGGGAATGACACTCCTTTCCTGCGGGCGATGGTTCAGAAAACGAGCGATGTCGGTTTCAGCGCTTCACTGCTGGCCCAGGAGATTGCAAGCTACCTGCTGGATCACCATGTCGCGGATCAGATAACGAAGGTGAATGCCGGCTACCGGATAAAAGCCCGGTACGTTAAAACGTGTATCGAGCGCCAGTTGGGCGGGGAAATCAGCCGCTGCACCGGCGGCAAGGCCGGATTTTATTTTTACCTGACCTTCAATGAAGTGGAGACAACGGAGAATTCGCCTTTTTTCACCTTCCTGGCGAGGACAACCGGCGATACGGATATCGATGGCCCACCGGGGTGCAGGAAAACCCGGGTGATCTATGTTCCCGGGGAATTCTGCGTTCATCCGCGGGGAGACCTGGTCGAGATTGGCAAGCGGCAGTTACGGTTGTCGTACGGTTTTGAAGAAGTGGAAAGAATATCTGACGCGATACGGCTCATGAGGGAAGCGGTGGCCTATTCGCAGAGCAACGATGCGCACTGAAACCGTACGAGCAGGAACCGCCTGCCGTCCTGCCGCCGTGCCCCTCTGATGAAACAAGACTGGCCGTGTACCTATGCACCCTGTTTAAACAGGATGTCCGGAGACCCATGGTAGGTAAGCTCCCCCTTGTCAAGCATGGCCAGTTTGCAGCAAGTGCTCGTAATATCGCTTGTGATGTGTGTCGACATGATGATGATCTTGATCTTACCGATGCGGTCTGCCAGGAGACTCTTGAAGCGGATCCGCTCTTCGGGTGAGAGACCGCTGGTGGGTTCGTCCACGAGCAGGATGCTGGGGTTGCCTATCATCGCCTGTGCTATTTCGAGGTGGCGTTTCATAACGGGTGAGAGGTCGTTAGTACTGTGCTTTTTCACTTCAGAAAGTCCGAGTTGCTCGAGCATTTCATCGACCGCTCGTATCCGTGTTTTTTTGTCGCGCAATCCCGCGAGCCGTGCTGAGTAATCAAGGAACTCCCCGGTGGTAATCTTCGGCAGCATGGTGAATCTCTGGGGAAGGTACCCGGTCATGAAACGGATGGCAGCCCGGTTCTTCTGCAGGTCCATATCGTCAACGGTGACCTCCCCTTCGGTTGGTTTCACGAGTGTCGCCAGGATTTGCAGCAGGGTGGTTTTGCCGGAAGCGTTCGGGCCGAGAAGACCCAGCATGCCGTCCTCGATGATCAGATTCACCTTGCTGAGGGCAGGCGTTCCACCTTTGAAAACTTTACTCAGGTTTTTGATGGTGATTTTCATGGTCTTCACCTGTCGTGCTGTTCGATGGTTCGCTATAGGGAAATGAAAGGTACTGTTCCGACCGGTGTGGGAACGTATCGATTATTTTTTTGATCGGGGAAGGTGAGACGTCTCGTCTTCCCCTGACAAAGGTTTCCCTCCTCTGTATATATACGATACTAGTGGTAAATCTTCACCCCGATTTTCGCCGCGGTATCCTCGATATACTTCTTCGAGGGCGGATACTGTTCTGCCGGGAGATGTTCGATGAACAAGCAGCGTGGGTATTTCAACCGGCTCAAACGGGCCAGGTACTGCTCATAGTCCATCGACCCTTCGCCCACTGGTACGGCATCGAACTGCGGCATCATCTCTACCCACACCTTGTCCTTGGCATGGGCGTACATGATATCCTCCCCGAGGAGGTCGAAACACTCGTTAATGAGTTCTGTCGTGCGGTAGAATGTGCCCGCTTGGAGCATGTTCGCCGGATCGAGGGTTACTTTCACCCGGTCGTCGCCGACATCCTGCTTCAGCCGGACGTGCGATTTAGGGGTATTGTTGTTGCATGAGTTCACCGCTTCGAAGGCGAGAACGATCGGGCTTCCGGCGGTATCCTTCAGTATCTTCTTGACTGCATCGACCGACATCTGCCAGGTCTCTTTCGTCCAGTTGAGCGGGTGGGGGCGGTCCTTATTCTGGTCGCTGCGGCCGCCGGTATGGGTCAGAATGAATTTCATGCCAAGCCGCTCCGCCATCCCGATCGCCTGAGCGTGCAGTTTGTGAATCCGTTTTCGTTCGGCCAGGTCGGGATGGATGATGTTCGCCCAGACATGGAGCCCGTAAAATTCGATATCATGCTCCCTGCATGCCGAGAGAATTTCACTGATCTCCGATTCGCTCATCGCGTAATCCCATTGGTTCCCAAACGCTTCAACCGCTGTATAGCCGGCGTCGCGGACTGCTTTTATCTGCGAACCCCAGCTGTCCCCACTGCGGGGTTTTCTCAGGCTGTAGCCCGAACAACTCAGGCGGATAGGGGACGATCCGGGTGAGAGGTCGCGCTTGACTTTGTCCGGTGCGCTCCACTGCATCATGAAGTCCTCGCCCCAGACATCCGGCAGCGGTGCCGCCTGCGCCGGGGTGGTGGACGTACCGATCATCATTCCTGCTGAAGCAGCACCTGTCGCCAGTGCTTTTCGTCTCGTGATGTATTTTGACATGAATCCTCCGTTTATTGGAATATAGTTGAATGTGTGCTTGCAAAAGAACAAGTAAAACTCTAAGCCACTCGAACATGAGCGCACAAGTAAAGGCTCCTGCGGCTATATTTCTCTCAGTTTCGTGGCAGGGCCGCAGGAACGATCACCATCACTGCCGCATCCGTCCCCTGATAAAAAATGTTTTTCGATCATACAGCCGAATATAACGTTTTTTTTAGCCCCTACCGCCGCATTTTCTCCATCAACCCGCTGTTTCCCAGTAAATCTAATAAAAAATGGAAGAGAAATTGAAAGTATTTTATGTGTTTAGTATAGTGAATGTGTGATACGAGTAAAATTGTTGTTGACTTCATAGCTATATCACTATATCTTGTCAGTGAAAGGAGGACCCAGGTGATCCTAGGAAATATCGATAGCGAAAAAATGGAGAGAGCATCCGAAATATTCAAGGGATTCGGCAATCCGATACGGATTAAAATAATCGATGCTCTCGCAGAAGAAAATCTCCGTGTCATGGAGTTGTCTGAGTTACTGGGATACTCCCAACCGATCATCAGCCAGCAACTCAAGATTCTTAAGAGTGTCGGTATAGTCAGGAGGATACGTGAAAATCAGGCGTACCAGTACAGCCTGGCCGATGCACATTATTCCGACATGATCAAGTGTATGGGCGGTTGTCTGGGAATTTGAACCGTTCGCTTACCCCCTAACGCGCTCCTCATTCATACCGGTGAGTTATTCCACGTCCGAAAAAGAAAAGGTGCTTTCGCTGTCGTATTGTGCCTGATACCTTATGTTCTCACGAAGTAAGTTCTTTCCTGAGGAACTGGCCGGTATAGGAATGCTTCGCGCTCGACACCTCCTCGGGTGTTCCGGTTGCAACAACTTCTCCGCCCCGATCACCGCCCTCCGGCCCGAGATCGATGATATGATCGGCAGTTTTGATGACATCCATGTTATGTTCGATTACAATGACCGTGTTGCCCTTGTCGACCAGTCTCCCGAGAACGTCGAGGAGCATACCGACATCGGCAAAATGCAGTCCGGTTGTCGGCTCGTCGAGTATGTAGAGGGTTCGGCCCGTACTGACCCGTGAGAGCTCGCTTGCGAGCTTGATCCGCTGCGCTTCCCCGCCGGAAAGGGTGGTCGCCTGCTGGCCGAGATGAATATAGCCGAGTCCCACTTCTTTCAGCGTGATGAGCTTACGGTGCAGAATCGGGATGTTTTCGAATGTTTCCAGCGCCTCGTTGCAGGTCAGGTCGAGAACATCGGCAATCGTGAGTCCCTTGAAGCGGATGTCGAGCGTCTCGCGGTTGTACCGGCGTCCCTTGCATTCCTCGCAGGGAACGTACACGTCGGGCAGGAAGTGCATCTCGATTTTTATGATCCCCGCACCATGGCACCGCTCGCACCGGCCACCCTTGACATTGAAGGAAAACCGGCCGGGTTTGTATCCCCGGACCTTTGCTTCCGGAAGTTTGCTGAAAAGTTCTCGCAGGGGGGTAAAAAGGCCGGTGTAGGTGGCCGGATTCGAGCGCGGTGTTCTGCCGATGGGCGATTGATCGATGTTAATGACCTTGTCCAGGTACTCGATACCGGCAAGCTGCTGGTAAGGCAGCGAATCAACATTAGCACGCATGAGATGTTTCGCGAGGGCGGGACTCAGGGTCATGTTAACCAGTGTTGATTTTCCGGAACCGGAAACCCCTGTCACGCAAATGAATGTACCGAGGGGGAAGGAGACATCAATCGATTTCAGGTTGTTCCCGACGGCGCCGGTTATCTTCAAAACCCTGTCGTTGCCGTTGCGACGGCCGGTGGGAATCGGAATTTTCTTCTTGCCGACGAGGAACTGGCCGGTCAGGGATTGTTTCGATTGTTTTATCTTCTCCGGCGGACCCGATACAACCACCTTCCCGCCATGCAGCCCGGCTCCCGGCCCGAGATCCACAAGGTAATCGGCCTGGAGCATGGTTTCACGGTCATGCTCAACGACGATGACGGTGTTGCCGAGGTCCCGGAGTGCCATGAGTGTCTTCAGAAGCCGCTTGTTGTCCCGCTGATGCAATCCAATCGAAGGTTCGTCGAGTATATACATCACCCCGACAAGCTGACTGCCGATCTGGGTGGCAAGCCTTATCCGCTGGGCCTCGCCGCCGGATAACGTCCCGGTAATCCTGTCGATGGTCAGGTAGTTCAGACCCACGTTATTCATGAATCCGAGACGCTGTATGATCTCCTTCAGTATCTGGCGGGCGATGATTTCCTCGTTTTCGTTCAGTTCGATCGATTCGAAATACTTCAATGCCTCTTCGACTGACAGCATGGTCGTTTCATGGATATTCCTGTTCCTGAACGTGACCGCGAGCGCCTCTTTTTTCAGGCGTGCACCGCCGCATTCGCTGCAGGGAATGGCGTGCATGAACGACTCAATCCAGGTGCGTATCTGCTGGGATTCGGTCTGACGGTAACGTCGTTCGAGATTGGGGATGACACCCTCGAATACGCCCCGGTATTCGCCGCGTGCCCTGCCGTTGGCGCTCTTGTACTTGAACACGATCTGGGTCGTGCCCGAACCGTAGAGCACGATATTTTGTAGTTTTTTCGGGAGTTTTACAAAGGGTTTCGCAAGATCGAAACCATAGTGATCCGCAACCGCGAATATCTGCTGGTAATACCAATGGCCGCGGGGAATTCCCCAAGGTTTGATCGCACCCTCGAGTACGGAAAGGGACGGATCGGGTACGACACGTTCCTGGTCGATTTCTAGCCGGGTACCGAGACCGGAGCAGGGTGGACACGCCCCGTAGGGACTGTTGAAACTGAAAAGCCTCGGTTCGATCTCTTCAAGGCTGATCCCGCAATCGTGGCAGGCGAAATGTTCGCTGAAAAGACGGTCTTCATGCTCCGAAATGTTGATGATAACGAGGCCGTCGGCAAGCTTGAGCGCCGTTTCCACCGAGTCGGTCAGTCTCATGCGAATCTTGTCCGATACGACAAGGCGGTCGACAACGACGTCGATGGTATGCTTAACTTTCTTATCGAGCGTGATATCCTCGTCGAGCCCCCGTGTCTCGCCATCAACCCGTACCCGGACGTAGCCGTTCTCACGCGCACGCCTGAAAATTTCACGGTATTCGCCTTTTCTGCCGCGGACAAGCGGGGCGAGCACCTGGATGCGGGTCCCTTCAGGCAGGACAGTGACCGTGTCAACGATTTCCTGGGGAGTCTGCTGACTGATCTCCTTGCCGCACGAAGGGCAGTGGGGAACGCCGAGCCGCGCGAACAAAAGCCGGAGATAATCGTAAATTTCCGTTGTCGTGCCGACAGTCGATCGGGGATTCGTATGGGAACTCCTCTGTTCGATCGATATTGCTGGTGAGAGACCCTCGATATAGTCCACATCGGGCTTTTCCATGAGACCCAAAAACTGGCGGGCATAGGCAGAGAGACTCTCAACGTACCGCCGCTGTCCCTCGGCATAAATGGTGTCGAATGCGAGCGATGATTTGCCGGAACCGGAAAGCCCGGTTATGACAGTCAGCGTGTTTCGGGGAATCTCAACGTTGATGTTTTTCAGGTTGTGTTCACGGGCACCCTTGACGAAAATACGGTCTTTTGCCTTCATGAACGAAATCTTTCACTGAGAAGTTCACTGTCGGGGGAATTGAGAAATGTCATCGTATTAATATAAGCGCCCACAGTAAAAATGTGCAAGATGCAAATTTTTGAATACCAGTCGGCAGTTCCTGCCCGCGTATTTTTCCGGCAGGTTATGACGGTACCGTTCTTCATGTATACGTGCCGGATAATGTGAAACGATTTGCATTTCTTTCCCGGTCATGTGTACTTTGTAAGGTGTCATCGACCAAGGGGAAATTAATGTGAAAATACCATTTCTGAAAATCCTCGTTTTTGTTGTTCTCTCCATCGCGGGACTATTCCTCGTTTCGCTCCCCGTGGACGCCCGGTATCATCCGGGATGGCGCTGGCGTACCGCTCGTTCCGGGGAGTTTACCATCTATTATCCTGAAGGTTCCGAAGCGTTTGCCCGGAGGGTTCTTTCACTGGGTGACAGCGTCCATGAGGGGGTGAGCGGCTATCTCGGAGTAACTCCGCGACGGTGTCAGGTGGTGCTCCACCCGGGAACAGATCTTCTGAACGGGTACTACGCGCCCTTTCCCAACAGAATCTGCCTCTTGGAAACTCCCCCGGCTACCATGAAGGGACAGTTCCCCGGCTCCGATATCGTGCGTACCGTTTTCACCCATGAAATGGCCCATTATGTCCACCTGACCACGAACCTCGGCTGGTTTGGCGCATTGAGCAGGTGTGCCGGCAACGGTCTTTCCCTTGCCAACGCATATTCCCCGGGATGGATCGACGAGGGTATTGCCACGTATGCCGAGACGGAATTAACCGACGGCGGCAGGGGACGCAGTTCCCGGTTTCACGGCGAAATGCTCTCCTTCTCCGAGGAACGCGGCCTCTGGAGTCTCTCAGCCGCCGGTACGTATCCGAGGTACGGTCCGCCGCCCGACAGGATATACAAAGCCGGATACTTCATGGTGGCGTACCTGAACAGGGAATACGGTTCAGATGCATTTCCCCGTCTCGCCCGTTACCAGGCTCGTCACCCGCTGGGCGGTACAAGCCTTGCCCTGAAGCACGTGACCGGTAAGTCGCCAAAGTCTTTTTATCAGGAATTTCTTGCCGACTTCTCTGATCAAGCCGCCTCGTGGAAGAGCAGTGCCCGTGCCGAAAGACTCCCCTCAGGGGAGATTGTACTTGCCGATCCGCTTGCCGATATCAAGGCGCACTTCTGGACAGAAGAGGGCACCATCATCACGTTGAGGAGAAGCTATGACAGGCGGACAGCGCTCGTGGAGGTCGATCCCGGTACCCGTGAGATCATGCGCGAGATTGGTACCGGCCGCTTATACACTTTCCAGCCGATGCGGCGACTTCCCGACGGCCGGCTTGTCTTTGGCGAGTTGTTTCCCCATCCCCTCGGCGAGGGTGAACTGGACACGGCTGAGTTGGTGATCTTCGACCCGGAAACCCGAAATCACGAACGGCTGACAAGAAATGGGCATGTCTTTTCCGCGGATCGTTCCCCGGACGGCCGCACGTTTGTCGCCGCCCGAAGAAATGGGATGTGGACCGAACTCGTCTTGCTCGACAGCGAAGGCCGTACGAACCGTACCCTCGTCTCGCAACCCGGCATCTATGTCGAATCTCCCTGCTGGTCGCCGGACGGTTCCGTGGTGGCGTTTGCTGTCAAGGTCGGCCGCCGTACCGATATAGCAACCGTTGACCCCGTTTCCGGTGTGGTGCGGACGCTGTTTTCTTCTGACACCGCTGAGGATGGCGAACCCTCGTTCTCGCCGGACGGCCGCTGGATCGTCTTTACCTCGAATCGCAGCGGCGTCTGGAATATTCATGCCTGGGACAGGACAGCACACCGTCTCTTCCGGTTGACCTCGGTTCTCTACGGGGCGGGTGAACCGAAGGTGTCGCCGGACGGTACGATAGTTTCATTTACCAGCCTTTTCCGGGGGGTGAACCGTCTCTGCACGATTCCCTTCGCTCCCCAGTCTGGCAGCGAGGTGCCGGTCAGTCCCGGGGAGGCATTGGAACCGCCGAGTTGGACGTTGAGTAAACCCTTGGAAGCACAGAACGTTGGTAGTATTCCCTTGTGGGAGGCATATCGGCCGTTTATCCATGCTCCCTACGGGGGATCGGATGAGGATGGTGGGAAACTGGGCATGTTCTTCATGGGAGCCGATCCGGTCGGTTTGAACCGTTACACCGCGAATATTCTGTACGGTCTGAGATCGGGTCGTCCGGGATATGACATCGCGGTCGTCAACAGATCCTTGTGGCCCACGCTTGCCGGGCGTCTCTACGACACGGCCGAGGAGGGGAATACTCCGGGAAGCGGTAAAGACCGGTGGTTTCGGGAACGGGGAGGGGAACTGTCGCTCGCGTTATCGGTCATCCATCGCGCGGTACCGAGTGCGATCGTTTCCACCTATCGCTCGGGGATGCGGTTTCGGCATTTTTCCTGTTTGTGCGGTTCGGCGCTGCCACGAGGAAGGGAAAAGTCACTCGGAATCTTCGGCGAGTTCTCTCTATCGTTGATGCCCGATTCGGCGCCGCGGGACATGGTTCCCCACTGGGGACAGGAGTTCTTCCTGTCGTACGAGAGGGGACTTTCCGCCCTCGGCGGGGAACTCGCCGGCCACAACACGGTGGCTCTCTTCAGACAGTACCTGCCCTCGGTTATATCTCACCACGGATGTGCTCTGCGTGTCGCCTACCAGAACCAGGCGGGATTACTTCACTACAATACATCGGCTGTCACACCACGGGGATTTGCTACAAGCGGCGGCAGCCATGGGTATTATGCCAACAATACTGCGCTCATGTCACTCGAATACCACTTTCCTCTCTGGTATACTGATCGCGGTATTGGGATGAACTTCTACCATCTCTACCTCCTGAAAGGCTCGTTCTTTGTTGATCGCGGATTTGCGTGGAACCGCGCTTTACGGGGGATAACCTGGAGCGGAGAAAACAGAACGTCGGTTGGCACCACCTTGACAACAAGATTTTATCTCTTCTCATGGTTGCCCCTCGAGTCGGGTATTTCGCTGGGGTACAAAACCAGCGATGAAGAGGGATTTGTCAATTATATCCTTGATTTCAAGGGATTGAATTGAGCATTGTTCTTCACCGGGGAGTAACTCATGGTGTCTCGACCAAGCGGGAAGAAAATTAAGTGAACGTTTTTTTGATTCGTTCGTCAAAGGAATGTAAACGAGATGTTGTATGAGGTAAATTCGAGAACCATTTTTGTTGTGGGTAAAAATTGTTTTTCCTTGCCTCATGAGTGGTAAATAACTATATTCACCTTTTCCATAAATCGCTATCAAACAGTGGATGATTTCAAGTTCGGATCGTACCAAAGAGCTTGAACGCTCAAACGTACTACCATGTTAAAATTCCTGGAAACAGCGACAGATAAACCGATACAGAAGTAACGAAAGCAAGTGCTTTCTCGCTGATCCACTGTGCAGGAGAGATACATGAACGATAAAATGATTGAAATTCTCATTCATTTGCTTGGTCATTTGAAGGATCACGATCTGGATTCGGACAGTCTCAATGATTTTTCGGATGGTCTCATTACCAGTGGGTACGATGAAAACGAGATTATCGAGGTCATCAACTGGTTTATGTCAAAAATGAATTCCCGCCCGGTTGTTTCAGTCGATATACTCGAACAGAAATCCGAATCGATCAGAGTGCTCCATGGCTATGAACGTTTGAATATATCGACAGAAACACACGGATACCTCTTAAAGCTGAAATCACTCGCTGTAATCACAGCGGTTCAAATGGAAAAGGTACTGGATTATCTGCTCCTCCTTGCGCCGTACAGGGTAAGCGATGATGAATTAAACGAAATTGTCGCGAACGTGTTGTTTGAAGAACAGTAAGTGGGATCAAATAAATTTGTGAGTGTGGAATGGCCAAGTCACTTGTCATTGTAGAATCACCAGCAAAAGCACGAACCATCAATAAGTTTCTCGGATCGAATTTTATTGTCAAACCAACCGGTGGCCATATCGTCGATCTGCCCCATGACGAAATCGGTATTGACATTGACAAGGGATTCAAGCCCCATTACCGGGTTATCAAGGGCAAGAACAAGATACTGAATGATTTAAAGAAAGAAGCCCGGGAAGCTGAGATAGTGTATCTCGCAACCGACCCTGACCGCGAGGGAGAAGCGATCGCCTGGCATGTTGCCAATAAAATCGTTGGTGAAAATCAACCGTCATACCGGGTACTCTTCAACCAGATTACCCGTGATGCCATACTCGAAGCGGTTAAGAATAAAACCGATCTTGATATGAAGAAGATCAATGCCCAGCAGGCGCGTCGCGTTCTCGACAGGATCGTGGGATATAAGGTGAGCCCGTTCTTGTGGAAGACCATCTATTCGGGACTGTCTGCCGGAAGGGTTCAGTCGGTTGCCCTCAGGTTAATTGTCGAGCGTGATGCGGAAATAGCGGTTTTTGTTCCGGAGGAGTACTGGAATATCGTTGTTCTCCTCATCACCGGGAACGACGAGAAGTTCCTGGCCAAGCTGGTAAAAAAGAGCGGCAAGAAAATTGAACTTACCAGTGCTGAACAGGCATCCGCTGTTACCCGGGAGTTATCGTCGCTCGCCTACCGCGTCGGCAATATAGCCAAGAAAAAAACGAAGCGAAATCCTCCCCCTCCCTTCATTACCAGTACGCTCCAGCAGGAAGCGGCTCGTCGGCTCGGTTTCACTGTGTCCCGGACCATGCGCATCGCACAGACCCTCTACGAGGGGGTAGAACTCGGCCAAGGTTCTGTCGGATTGATTACCTACATGCGAACGGATTCCACACGAATAGCATCGGAAGCCCTCCAGGAAGTCAGGGAGTATATCGATGAGACATGGGGAAAGGACAATCTGCCATCAAAACCGAATTACTACCGTTCGAGGAAGGGCGCCCAGGATGCTCACGAAGCGATCCGCCCGGCGTTCGTTTCGACCACGCCGGAAAGTATCAAAACATATCTCAATCCCGAGCAGTTCAAGCTCTACCGGATGGTCTGGAGACGATTTGTCGCCTCCCAGATGAAGCCGGCACAATTCACCGTGGTAACCGCCGAAATTACCGCCGGGGAGTATGAGCTCCGCACCAGTTCGACCCGCAACGATTACAAGGGATTTCTCATGGTGTATGAGGATGTTCAGAAGGATGAGGAAGATGAGAACGCTGATTTTGCCTCGATCCTTCCCAAAACGCTCGCGGTGGGAGACAAGCTCAGTTCCGGGGACATCAATCCTACCCAGCACTTTACCAAGCCGCCGCCGCGTTTTACCGAGGCATCGCTAGTACGCGAGATGGAGGCGCAGGGTATCGGGAGACCTTCGACCTACGCCCAGACCATCAATACCATTCAGGAACGCGATTATGTCAATCGGGAAAAGGGGAAACTGCTGGCAACCGAACTCGGTAATAATGTCAACAGGATACTGGTGAAGGGATTTCCCGACCTGTTCAACGTTGCCTTTACCGCGGGAATGGAAGAGGAACTCGACAAGATCGAATCCGGCGAGCACGACTGGATCAGCGTCGTGAAAGAATTTTATGGCCCCTTCAGTCAGGCGCTAGAATCGATCAACAGCCAGCGGAAAGAGTTGAAGGACTCCCTGATCGAGCAGACCGACGAGGTATGTGAGAAGTGCGGGAATCCGATGATCATCCGCTGGGGGAGAAACGGCAAGTTCATGGCGTGTTCGGGTTTTCCGAAATGCAGGAATACGAGGCCGCTCAATGAAGAAAAAACGCAGGAAATCGATGTCACCTGTGATAAGTGCGGTTCTCCCATGGAGGTGAAGACAGGCAGGTACGGCAGATTTCTTGCCTGCTCGAATTATCCGGAATGCAAGAATATCAAACCGTTATTGCTCGGTGCGAAGTGTCCGGAAAAGGGCTGTGATGGCGATTTACAGGAAAAGCGGACGAAGAAAGGCAGAATTTTTTACGGATGCAGCCGGTATCCGGACTGCTCCTTTGCGAGCTGGAACAAGCCGGTAAACATTCCCTGCAAAAACTGCGATTGTCCCACACTGGTCGAGTCGAAAAACGGCGATACGCTTACCTGCCCGCAGTGTAAGAGCACGTTTGACCGGGAGAATGTCGAAACATAGGAATAACGTGGATACATACCTGGAAAAGTTTCTCGCGTATCTCAGTTTGCAGAAGAATTACTCGGAACATACCCGAGCAGCGTATAAGCGTGACCTGACACAATATCTCGAATACCAAGCGACCCTGTCCGGAAAAGAGCAGGCCGCACTCGATGATTTTATCCCCGCCGGAGTTCGCGAGTATCTGTATGCACTTTCGACGAGCGGTTTGGCGCGGAAGAGCATCGCACGGAAGCTGGCCGCGATCAAGTCGTTTGGGAAATACCTGGTGGTGGAAGGAATCCTCGAGATTAGTCCCGCCGGTGACACCAAGACGCCGAAATGTGAAAAGAAAGAGCCCGTTTTCCTGAGCAGGAGAGAGATCGACACGCTCATGGAGGGAGTGTTTCCCGAAAATATGGTTTCGTTTCGCACCCGAGCGATTCTCGAGATATTTTATAGCACCGGGATACGCCTGGCGGAGCTTCATCATCTCGATGGTGACAGTATCGACACCTATGGCGGCGTTATCCGGGTGCTCGGCAAGGGGAACAAAGAACGAATCGTACCCATCGGCCGTAAGGCCCTCACGGCGGTCAGGGAATACCTGCCCCTGAGGAACGACGTGCTTAGACAGAAGGGGAAGCGTGGTGAGACAGCACTTTTCATCAGCAACAGGGGAACCCGTCTCTGCCGCCGCAGTATTCAGCTTTCGGTCACCAGGAGTCTCAGAATGATCTCCGAGAAAGAGCATCTCAGTCCCCATGTTCTCCGGCATACGTTTGCGACGCACATGCTCGATAACGGTGCCGACCTGCGGGCTGTCCAGGAAATGCTCGGCCATGCTTCTCTCGATACCACGCAGGTTTACACCCACATATCCCTGGAAAGGCTGACCAGAGCATATCACCAGGCTCATCCCCGGGCATGAGCAGGATGTTGCACGTTCCGGTTGTGGTAAATGCCCAAAAAAAAGAGCGGCTGGAGATCAATCGTTGATTTCGTGATAACAGGGGAATATGATACCGGTTTTTCAGGGAGGCAGGGCTATGAGGCACAAGGAAAAAATTCGGTCGACAACCATTATCGGTGTCAAGAGGAACGGCAAGGTCGCAATTGGCGGTGACGGCCAGGTGACCTTTGGTGACACGGTTTTAAAGAGTACCGCCCTGAAGCTCAGGAAACTCTATAATGACGCGGTCATTGCGGGTTTTGCCGGGTCGACCGCCGATGCGTTTGCCCTGTTTGAGAAATTCGAGGCGAAGATTGAAGAATTCTCCGGGAACCTCCCCCGCGCCGTTGTCGAGCTCGCCAAGGACTGGCGTACCGACAAAAATCTCCGTCGCCTGGAAGCCATGCTTCTCATCATGAACAGCGATCACATGTTCATCGTTTCGGGAGATGGTGATGTGTTGGAACCGGATGGAGAGGTGGCGGCGATCGGCTCCGGTGCGCCGTATGCGCTGGCTGCCGCCAAGGCTTATATTGAAAGCTCACATCTGTCTGCAGCGAAGATCGTTGAGAAGTCTCTCCAGATTGCCGCGGATATATGCGTTTACACTAATGCGAACATCAAGATAATGGAATTGTAGCATGTCACAGAACAAGGATCACCTGACGCCGCGCGAGATTGTCGCGGAACTCGATAAGTACATTATCGGTCAGCAACAGGCAAAAAAATCCGTCGCGATAGCTCTCAGAAACCGCTGGCGAAGACGAATGGTTTCGGATGATATCCGCGAGGAAATCATGCCGAATAACATCATCATGATCGGCCCGACCGGCGTGGGGAAAACAGAGATTGCCCGCCGTCTCGCAAACCTCTCCGAGGCGCCGTTCATCAAGGTTGAAGCATCGAAATTCACCGAAGTAGGGTATGTGGGGCGCGATGTCGAATCCATCATCCGCGATCTTACCGATCTTGCGGTAAAGATGCTCAAGGAGAAAAGCACGAAAGAGGTGCGGGATAAGGCGCAGGATTTCATGATCGAGCGGATCGTTGACCTGCTCCTCCCCGGTAAGACACCGAACGGCGACGAAACCTCGTTACTTGAAGACCGGAGAAAAAACACCCGGAGAAAACTCCGTGAACAACTCATGAACGGTGCGCTCGATAGCAGGATTGTTGAGCTTGACATCCCGGTGGAACGTCATCCCATGATCGAAGTGTTTACTCCACAGGGCATGGAAGAAATGGGAGTGAATCTCCAGGAAATGTTCGACGGGATGTTAGCCGGGCGATCGAAGAAACGGAAGGTTACCATCGCAGAAGCCCGTGAAATCATACATGAGGAGGAGTGTCGGCGACTGATCGACATGGACAAGGTGGTCAAGGAAGCCCTGAAAATGGTCGAGGAGTCAGGCATCGTATTCTTTGACGAGATTGACAAGATCGCCGGCGGATCAGTCCACGAGACCATCGACGTTTCCCGCGAGGGTGTCCAGCGTGATATTCTCCCGATTGTCGAAGGTTCAACGGTCATGACCAAGTACGGCATGGTCAAATCTGATCACATACTCTTCATCGCGGCGGGGGCGTTCCACTCGAGCAAGCCCTCCGATCTCATCCCGGAACTCCAGGGACGATTCCCGATCAGGGTTGAACTGGACAGTCTCGACAAGGATGACTTTATCCGCATCCTGACCGAGCCGAGAAATGCCCTCATAAAGCAGTATCAGGCGCTTCTCGCGACCGATGGAATCCAGCTTACCTTTACCCCCGGATCAATTTCAGAGATTGCATCGTGCGCGGACAAGGTCAATCAGCAAACAGAGAACATCGGTGCCCGGCGACTCCACACGATCATGAGCACACTGCTCGAACACATCCTCTTCGAGGATCCGCAGGAAAAAGGAGTCAAGAAAGTCCGGGTAACCAAGGAAATGGTCGGGAAAGAGCTCAAGGAAATTATCAGCGATGAAGACCTGAGTCGCTACATACTTTAGATCATCAGATCATCCGGCGACACAACGGGAGATGACATGAACAAAGATTTGCTTAGTATACGTGACCTGACCCGTGACGATTACATCGGCATAATAGAAACCGCGGCTAAAATCAAGGCGGACATTCCGGCATATTACAAGCTTTTCGAGGGGCGGACTGCGGTTCTGATATTCGAAAAGCCCTCCCTCAGGACACGGGTGACCTTTGAAGTGGCAATGGAACAGTTCGGCGGAAAGAGCATCCATATCGCCGGTAATGAGATTTCCCTCGGGAAACGTGAGAGTGTCTCAGACGGGGCGAAGAACCTCACACGGTGGGTTGATGTTATCGTCATGCGAACGTTCGGCCACCATATCATTGAAGAAATGGCAAAAAACGCGAGTATTCCGGTGATCAACGCGCTCACCGACCTCGAGCACCCGTGCCAGGCACTTGCCTGTTTCCTGACATGGTGCGAACATGTGGGTGACATCAGCGGGAAACGAATCGTTTTTGTCGGTGACGGGAACAATGTTGCGCACAGCCTCATGCTGCTCGCGCCCCTTGCCGGTGTTGACTTTACCATGTGCTGCCCCGACGGCTATGAGCCTGACGAGGGGATAGTCGAAACGGCAGTTGCGCATGCACGGGAAATGGGAACATCATACCAACTTGAGCATGATCCGCTCCGTGCGGTTGACGGGGCTGATCTCGTGTATTCGGATGTCTGGGCGAGTATGGGACAGGAGGACGAAACGGCAGAGCGCGCCGTGAAGTTCAAACCCTTCCAGGTCAACGGCAGCCTGATGGAAGCCGCGGGGAAGACCTGCCTGGTTACCCACTGCCTGCCCGCACACCGGGGCGAGGAGATCACTTCGGACGTGCTCGATGGGCCGCAAAGCATTGCGTTCGACGAAGCGGAGAACCGGCTGCACGTTCAGAAGGCGGTCATCTACAAGCTGCTCGGCGCATGATTCAAAGGGGGATTGATGGCCTGGGAATCTGTTCTTTCGGGCTGCAGGCGATTTCCATTCTTGGTAATTGCCTTCTTTGTTTTTATGGGAGTTTCCTGTGCGAAACAGGGGGCGCCACCGGGCGGCCTGGAAGACAAGATCGCACCGTCACTCCTCAGTTCGATACCGGCGCAGAATACCACGAATGTCCCCCGTACTGAATCGATCGTGTTTGTGTTTTCCGAGACGATGGACGAGGAGAGTGTCGAGGATAATCTCTTCATCGTTCCCATCCCGCTTCTCTGGCCTTCGTGCGAATGGTCCGCACGGGGCAAGGTGCTCACACTCAGGTTGAAAGAACCTCTCAAGCAGAACACAACCTATGTTATCTCGGTTGGAGCAAAGGGACGGGATCAGCGAAGAAACGAGTTGGACGATTCCATCATGCTCTGCTTCTCAACCGGCGGCGTTGTGGAGAACAAGCGGATCTTAGGACGGGTGATACCGCTGGATTATTTCGGTGAGAAAACGTTGAAAGTCTCGGCGGTCGACGTGATCGCCTACCGGTTGGACGGCGTCTCATCGGATCCCGACCCGCAGAACGATGTGCCGGGGTATTTTACCCAGACCGGCTCGGACGGAACGTATGAAATCATGGGACTCTCGAGCGGTTTATACCGCTTTTTTGCCATCGGAGACCGTGATAATGATGGGTTTTACACGGAAGGGTATGATCAGATCGGTATCATGTGCTGCGATCTCGAAGTGGCGGAGCTCGATACCCTCCTCAGTGCTCCCGACATGACTTTTTCCGAGGTCCTGACTTCCGAGGTTCAGTTGTTGTCAATCAAGGCTCCCAATAGACAACGGGTGGAATTCTTTTTTGACCGGGCAGTCGATCCGACCTCGATTGAGGTTGAGATCGGAGGACTCGAACTGACGGATTGGTTCGTTCCCTTCAATCGGCCCGGTGTCGTTTCGTTTGTCACGAGCGTACAGGAGAACAGAAAACGATATGAGATTCCGCATATTGCTGTCAGAGACCGGGACGGCAATTCTCTCATGACGCTCGAAGACCGGCCGTACTTTTCCGGCACCGACCGTCCCGATACGACCGCCCTCGTGATTGAGAAATGGGAGCCGAAACTGCTTTCGTCACCTGATGAGCATATCAGGCTGGTCTTTAACCGGATTCTCGCGTTTCCCGATGATACCCTCGGTCTCATCGAAGCCGATTCCGGTGAACAGGTGCAGGTTACCCGGCTCGGACCGAACATCCTGGAACTCGCCCCACTGGATCGGTGGCAGTATGACATGAACTACCGGATATTACTCGACCGTGAAACACTGAAAGGCAGTGCCGGCAGCAGCCTCACCGAAGGAGGTGCGGAACTGCGTTTCCGCATGGTGTCCGCCGATACCCTGGGTACCATCAACGGTGTTCTTGAGGACAGGAACTTAAATCCGGATGCGGTCTACCGCTTGATATTCGAGAACCTCGATACGGAAACGATGGGAGAACTCGTCGTTGAACATCCGGGGGAATGGACAACCGGCCCGGTTATGCCGGGATACTACCGCTTACTCGCTCACCGGGACAGCGACCGAGACGGAAACATATTTCGCGGTACTATTTCTCCCTACCATCCCGCCGAGCAGGTTGTCGCGTACACCGACACGCTCGTGGTGGCGCCGCGATGGCCGGTCGAGGATATTACCGTTATGTTTCGGTGAGTCGTCTGCAGGAGCCGTCTCGACGAACCTTCACCGCTACCGGGGGCAGGATGTCAGAGGCTGAGGCTTAACAACGGTGTATACTATCCGTACGGACGATGTGTATGTTTCGTTTGACAGGGGCGCGTGGAATGATGTTTTTTTAACCCGCAAAAAACACCGGTAAATTCTGGTACGATGTGTTATTATGAAGAAGACAAAGTGTTGGTAATAGTGTTACTAATTTGTTAATAAATTAATATAGGAGGTTAACATGAGTGAGTATATCAGCAGGGGGCGGAAAGCCAGGCGCTGCTACGGTTTTGATGAAATTGCGCTTGTCCCCGGCACAATGACGATCAATCCGAACGAGGTCGACATTTCATGGTCGATCGGCGAAAAGAAATTTGAAGTACCCATACTCGCCGCTGCGATGGACGGGGTTGTCGATACCAAGTTTGCGATTGCGATGGGCAAGCTCGGCGGTCTTGCGGTTTTGAATCTCGACGGGATTCAGACGCGGTATGAAAATTCTGCCGAGGTAATCGAAGAGGTGGTAAATTCCTCGTACGAGGATGCGACCCGGCTGGTGCAGGAACTCTACAAAATCCCGGTCAAGGAGAGCCTGATATCAAAGCGGATCACCGATATCAAGGACGCCGGAGTGACGGCGATCGTTTCCAGTATTCCGCAGAATGCCGAGCGGTACGGTGTTATTGCCCAGGATGCGGGAGTGGACCTGTTCGTTGTTCAATCGACGGTGACCACGGTTAACCATATTTCAACCGAATACCGGTCGCTTGATTTTTCTAAATTGTGCCGTGAGATGCGGGTGCCGGTTATCGTGGGAAACACGGTGAGTTTCGAGGCGAGTATCGCGCTCATGGAAGCCGGTATCGATGCCCTCCTGGTCGGTATCGGGCCGGGAGCCGCCTGCACCACCCGCGGTGTCCTGGGCATTGGTATGCCGCAGGTGACCGCGACAGCCGACTGCGCTGCTGCCCGTGATTTCTGGTTCAAGAAGTCCGGGAAATACGTGCCCATCATCACGGATGGCGGCATGACGAACGGCGGCGATCTCTGCAAGGCCATCGCGAGCGGTGCTGATGCCGCCATGATCGGGTCCGCATTCGCCCGCGCCGAAGAAGCTCCCGGGGAGGGATTCCACGGGGGCATGGCAACATCGCATGAAGACCTTCCCCGTGGAACACGAATCAGGGTTGGTGTATCGGGTACGATCAAACAGATTCTGCTCGGGCCGGCAGATCTTGACGACGGCAGCCAGAATCTCGTTGGGGCGCTTTGTACCTCGATGGGTTCTCTCGGCGCGGCGAATATTCGTGAAATGCAGCTCACAAATATCATTATTGCTCCCTCAATACGCACCGAAGGTAAGATCTTTCAGGCGGCT
>CAYWBT010000009.1:0-33763 GCA_964456585.1 uncultured bacterium | reverse complement strand
GAAACTGTTCTCACCCCTCCGAAAGCCTCACATCAGGCGCCAATTCGGGTAATGCCGATGGTTCCGAGCAGAATGAGGATCACCGCGATAGCGGCAATGATAAATCCCACCCACGTGATCCGTTTCGGCCAGTAAATTTCCCAGTCGGGATGGTTAATGATCTTTTTGGGTTCCATTGAATGGTTCTCCCCGGTGAAATGCCTATGCCCCAGATTTCTAACAAAAATATCACGAAACCTTCCTGTTTGCAAGATGTAAATAGTTACCGGATATTCCCCCCCCTTTTTCACGGCGATGTAAGCGACGGGGATACGACGCCCTGTCCGGGGACTCTCCTGGTAAGAAACGGCGCATGCCCGAGAAGCACAGCGCGGTCACTATTATACCGAGAAGCGTCAACCGGTCGATTCGCACCTGCAGCGATGGGGAGAAACGGTTGCGGGGAAAAAGGTCTTGACAAACTGGCAGGGGGGATGTATAGTATTAACTAATCAGTTAGTTTAATCAATTGATCAAATTATTCTACTATTTATTTTAATAACAAACATATGCCAATTCTAACAAATATGACTTTTTCAAAAAAACAGCACTTAAATACGGGTCCTGCACCCGCCGCTTTCGCTGCACGTGGCTCAAAAACCGAACGCCGCATCCTGGTTACGGCGACCGCGCTCTTCGGCAAACACGGCTTCGATGGGGTCAGCACCACTGAAATCTCCCGGAAGGCACGGGTGAACAAGGCCCTGATATTTTACTATTTCGGCTCCAAGGATGGTCTCTATCAGGCGGCATTCAGAAACTTACTTGAAAATTTTACCGGCAAAATAAAGGAACGGATCGGGACAGTGGAACCGGGACTTGAGACGGTCGCGGTCTTTATGCGGGAGCATATCGCCTTTTTCAAACGGCGCCATGAAATGGTCACCTTCATGGTCAGGGAACTCCTCGGTTCCGGAAAAGGAACGTCGCCGGGGTTGAAAGCATACGAAGATATTTTTACGGAAATCAGGACAACGCTGATCGGGGCGATCTCTCAGGCCCGGATCAAGGGTGAGATCCGTGATGTCGATCCCCTCCAGGCTATTGTCAGCATCCTGAGCCTCGACGTTTTTTTCTTCTTTGCGGAACCGATGGTGAAACTGCTCTACCCGGGTATCAATCTTGACGATTTTGTGGACAAGCGGGTCGATCATGTCCTCGACCTGCTTTTGAACGGATTACGAAAAACAGTGGAGTGATTGAAATGGAGAACTATCGGACAGGCATTCTCACCTTGGTACTCATCTGTTGTTTTGTTCTGCCGGCACAGGCCGAAGTCTGGACGCTTTCAAAGACTGTGAGAACCGCGCTGGAGACTTCCAACCGGGTGGCGGTCAGCACCTACGATGCCGATGAGGCGGTGCTCGACGCTTCGGTTGCGAAGAAGGGGTGGCTCCCGTCGCTTTCTGTCTCAGGAGAGGCGCGGTATATCAGCGATATTATGGAAATCAACCTGCCGTTCAAAACCATCAGTTTCGGCGGCCATGATTCGTATGAGATGTTGTTTTCGGTGAATCAACTCGTGTATGACGGCGGCCGTCTGAATGCACTCAGGGATGCCGGCGAGGATCGGGCGCAGATGAGCAGGCACCGTGCCGATGCAGCCGCTCTTGCCGTTGAATACCAGGCGAAGGCGGCGTTCTTCTCGATCCTCATGGCCCAGACAGCGGTTGAAGCGGCGCAGCAGTCGCTTGTCGAGGCGCAGAACCATTTCCATGATGTCAGCGCACTGAGAAGCCAGGGCATGATGATCGAGAACGATGTTCTCAGGGCAAAGCTCAGGATATCGAGCACCGAGATGGAGCTGGTGTCACGGAGGGCCACGGTGAAACGGACACAGGCGGCATTTCGAAATGTTCTCGGTCTCGCCGCAGAAGCGCCGGTGGTTATCGAGTGGGAGGAACCCGACCGGGATCAGAAGAAGGTGGCGAACGAAAACCGTACGGGAGTTCAGCGGCCGGAGTTCAGGGCGTTCGAGTCGGCGGTCGAGGTCTCGGAGAAAACCGTCCGGGCTGCGAAGGCGGGACAATTACCAAGCATCGGCATGTTCGGCGCCTTCGCGTACGGGAAACCCGGCATCGATATACCGGCGAATGAGTGGATGCATTATTTCTCGGGCGGCGTCCGGCTGAACTGGAACGTGTGGGACTGGGGCAAAACGAAGGACACCGTTGAAAAGGCCCGTATCGGCGCACGGAAGATTGAGAGAGAACGGGATGATTTCGAGCGGGATCTGGCGCGCCAGATAGCTGAAGCGTTTACCAATTACGAGGAATCGGAAAGCCGGCATCGGCTTGCCGGCGAATCAGCGGCTCTTGCGAAAAAACAACTGGAACAGGTTCGCATCGCCTATCGTGAAGGCATGGCGACTGAAACGGATTATGATACTATCCACGCCATGTTCACGAAAGCGATGCACGAGAAGTCGGTCTCGAAGGCGGCGTTATGGCTGAACAGGGCATATGTTGACTATGTTCTGGGCAGGCGATATGCGGGAGGTGACCATGAATAGAGTACTCGTCGGATATGTCCTGGCGGTTTTGTGGATGACAGCAGGGTGTGCAACCCAGGAAGATTCATCGTTTGCCGGTTCCGGAGTGATCGAGGCGAAGGAGATCACAGTGAGCGCGGAGACACCGGGGAAACTGGTGCGCCTTGCAGTCGACGAGGGGGATGTTGTCGAAAAGGGACAAGACATCGCAGGCGTCGATGTGGAAACCCTCGTGCTCCAGCGTGAGGTTGCTTCGGCAGACCTTGCCGAACTGTTCTGGCGCGGGAAAGTCCTCGAAAAAGAGATGGCGGTCGCCGATGAATCCATATCGCAGGCATCAGTTACCCTCGAAAATGTGCGGAAAATCCGTGACCGGATAGCGAATCTCTTCGAGCAGGGCGTGGCTGCGCAGGATCGGCTCGATCAGGCTGAAACCGAGCTATCGCTCGCTGTTTCACGGCTCCGGGCAGCGGAAAAGAAACGCGAAAGCATCGAGACGCAAATCGGTTCGCTCCAGGCAGCGCGTGATAAGATCGAGGCGAACCTGCGCCTGCTGGACAGCAGGATTTCGGACAGCCGCATATACTGTCCGATCGACTGCGTGGTGCTTGAGAAGTACCGGGAAGCTGGCGAGGTGGTAAACTTCGGCACGCCCCTCTGTCTGCTGGCCGATGTCTCGGAAGTGTGGCTCAAAATCTATGTGGGAGAGGATATGCTCGGGAAGCTGCAGATCGGCAGTCCCGCGACGATCGCAGTCGATTCCTATCCCGATGCCCGGTTCGAGGGCACCATCACCTGGATATCCTCGCAGGCGGAATTCACCCCGAAGAACGTGCTGACGAGAGACGCCCGCATCGACCTGGTGTACGGAGTCAAGATCACCGTGCCGAACGCCGAGGGAATTTTCAAGATCGGCATGCCGGCGGATGCCTATATCGAGGGTTTGTAACGTGCCCGAAGTATCCGTTGAATCGCTCTCAAAATCCTATCGGGATATTGTTGCGCTCCGGGGACTGTCGCTGCAGGTCGACCGGGCTGCGATGTATGGTCTTGTCGGGCCGGATGGTGCCGGTAAGTCGACGTTCATGCGTATCGCGGCCTGTCTGCTTCTGCAGAGCGGCGGCTCGGTGACCATCGGCGGATTCGACACCATGAAAGAAGCATCGCGCGTGAAGGGCATCATCGGGTACATGCCCCAGCATTTTGGACTCTATACCGACCTGAGCGTGGGGGAAAACCTCGCCTTCTTCGCCGACCTGTTCGGAATCGGGGGAAAAGAACGGCATACCAGGATCGACCGGCTGCTCGAATTTTCACGGCTCGGTCCCTTTGTGAAGCGGCGTGCCGGCGCACTCTCGGGCGGCATGAAGAAAAAGCTCGCACTCTCCTGTACGCTCATTCACACACCATCGGTGCTCTTGCTGGATGAGCCGACGACAGGTGTGGATCCGGTTTCACGGCATGAATTCTGGAACATCCTGGGCGAGGTAAAACGGGAAGGTACCACGATTATTGTATCGACTCCCTACATGGATGAGGCGGAACGCTGCGACCGGGTTGGGTTCGTGCTGGACGGAGCAATGATCTCCGAGGGAATACCCACCGATTTCCCCGGACGTTTTACGAGGGAGATTCTTGCAGTACGGGGGCTCAATGTGGTACGGAAGACGCGGGGCCTGACGTTTCCCGATGTCGTTTATGACGCCCAGGCATTCGGCGACAGGGTACATCTCACTGTCGGGAACGCTGCAAGCGCGGAACCAATCGTACGGCGCTTTCTCGCGGAACAGGGATTCACCGGCTTTATCATAGAGCAGGTTGCACCGTCGATGGAGGATGTCTTCGTGGAGAACATGTCGCATGGAAGATGACGGATACGCGATACATTGCCGTGGTCTCGTGAAGAAGTTCGGTGATTTCACCGCGGTCAACGAGGTGACATTTACTGTTGAAAAGGGCGAGGTGTTCGGCTTTCTCGGCGCAAACGGCGCGGGTAAATCGACCACCATACGCATGCTCACCGGTATTCTGACACCCAGCGCAGGCGAGGCGTTCGTTGCCGGATTCAGTGTCACAACCGAGCAGGAATCGATCAGGAAAAATATCGGGTACATGTCTCAGAGCTTCAGCCTGTACGAAGATCTGACCGTGGAGGAAAACCTTATCTTATACGGCGGCCTGTATGGAATGTCCCGCGGGGACATGAAGAATGCCAGGGAAAAGCTGTACGACGACCTCGATCTCGGCAGTATCCGTAAGCGGCTGACTCACTCGCTTCCCCTCGGGTGGAAACAGCGGACTTCGCTCGCCTGCGCCATGCAACACAGTCCCGACATCCTGTTTCTGGATGAGCCCACGGGCGGCGTCGATCCGGTCAGCCGCCGGTCGTTCTGGAACAGCATCTACGATTTGTCCGAGCGAGGAGTGACCGTGTTTGTGACAACGCACTACATGGACGAGGCCGAATACTGCGGCCGCATATCCATTATGTACGCCGGAAGCATCCTGACCATGGGCACACCGACCGAACTCAAGGGCCGTTACGGCGAAGATACCATCGAGGATGTCTTCGTTTCCCTCGTGGGAGGTGCCGATGTTTAGGCGAATACTCGCAATCGTGAAGAAGGAAATCCGCCATATTCTTCGCGATCCCCGCACACTGGCCATTGTTTTCGCCATGCCGGTGATGATGGTGCTCCTCTTCGGGTATGCACTCAACATGGATGTCAAGCATATCCCCATCGGGTTCGTCGATTATGACCAAACACCCGATTCACGTGCGTTGATAGAGCGGTTCAGTTCATCGGAATATTTCGATCGCACCGTGGCGCTTCAGGATATCAGGGAGGTTGCCGGGCACATCAAGAACCGTTCGATTAAGGCGGCGCTTGTGATTCCGAAAAACTTCTCCCGGGACGTTGAAACGCGTCCGACGGCCAACCTCCAACTCATTGTGGACGGTTCGGATCCGACGTTCGGCAATGCGACGGTCAATTACAGCAGCGCCATCCTGTCCGGGTATGCTATACGGGACGATTTAAATGGCATGTCTCCGCCCCTGGATATTCGAGTCCGCTTTCTCTACAATCCAGACCTGGAAGGTTCGTTCTTCATCATTCCCGGCCTCGTCGCGGTGATTCTCATGATGATATGTGCGCTCCTCACCTCGATCACCATCGCACGTGAGAAGGAAACCGGTACGATGGATGTTCTGCTCGTCTCTCCGGTTCGGCCGGTGGAGATCATTATCGGTAAGCTGATTCCGTACGTCGTTCTGGGGATTCTCGATGCGGTTTTCATTCTCTTCTGGGCAAAGCTCTTGTTCGCTATCCCCCTGCGCGGCGACCTGGGGCTTCTCTTTGCGCTGAGCGTGATATTCATCTATTCAGCGCTCGGCATCGGATTGTTTATTTCGAGCGTGTCGCCAAACCAGCAGGTTGCGATGATGGCGGCGCTTGTGGCAACCATCCTGCCGTCCATTATTCTCTCCGGCTTTATCTTCCCCATTTTCAGTATGCCGGCGCCCATCCGGGCGGTTACCTCCCTGGTTCCGGCCAAATACTACATGACGATCATTCGCGGCATTCTCCTGAAATCCAGCACGCTCGATATTCTCTGGGGTCCGGCATTGTTCCTGTTTCTGCTCGGCACCTTTTTTTTCCTGCTCGCCGCCGTCCGGTTCAACACGAGGGAATCGTAATGACAGCGCTCAGGTACATGATCTGGAAGGAATTCCTCCAGATACGCCGCAGCCGTCCGATGATCGCCATTACCCTCGGTGTGCCGATAGTACAATTGCTCATTCTCGGATTCGCCATTTCAGGAGACATTATTCACGTTCCCGCGGTCGTTACCGATCTCGACCGGACGCCGATGAGCCGCAGCCTGATCAGCAGGCTTGACAACACCCGGTACCTCGATATACTGTATCGCCTCGATGACGTACGGGGAGCGGAACACCTGCTTCAGCACAATAACGCGATTCTCTCGGTTACTATCCCGCGGGATTTCGGGAAAAAACTGGTGCGCGGCGAGCAGGCACAGGTCTCGATCATGGCGGACGCACAGAACTCGAATGTCGCCTTGATCGGTTCGGGCTATGTCATGCGGATTATCCAATCCTGGGCAGCGTCCACGTTTGCTACTGCGCGCGGCGGCAGTGTCGTTCCCTTTCCTGTCGTCAATCTTGAATCCCGCATCCTGTACAATCCTGAGATGAAATCGGCCTTTTTCATGATTCCGGGCATTATTGTCCTCCTTGTCACGGTGACGACGGTTTTACTGACCGCCCTCGGCATCGTACGGGAGCGTGAAGGCCGCAACACGCTCGAACAGATCATGGTCACGCCGATAACACGCCTGGAGATTATTCTCGGCAAAACACTGCCGTTTGTGCTCATCGGCCTGGTAGAGTTTACCATGGCGCTCTTCGTGGCAAAGCTGGTGTATCATATCCCGATCGAGGGATCGCTGGTTGAATTTTATTTCATGACCATCGTGTTCATTATCAGCACGGTCGGCTTCGGCATTATCATATCGACTTTCGCGCATACCCAGATGCAGGCGCTCTTCACCGCGTGGTTTATCCTCATGTTCTGTGTCCTGATGAGCGGTTTTTTCCTTCCCCTCGACAGTATGCCGAAAGCGATGTATTACCTGACCTTTGTCAATCCCCTGCGCTACTATCTTACCATCGTTCGCGAACTGTTCCTCAAGGGCTCGGGCATTACCCTGCTCTGGCCGCATGTCCTGGCGCTCGCGGGTATCGGATGTGTCGTGTTCACCGCGGCGGTGGAGAGGTTTCACAAGAGGTTAGGATAATACCGCATTATTTTTTATACTACTGCTGAGAGGTAACAGGCCGGTTTTCATACTTTTCCTGTGGGATTATCACCATGTTTTTCAGCCTGATGGGCGCCTCGTTTCAGGGCATCATGGAAGTCTTTGTTCTCGGTATCCTTGGCTACATCGTCATCGCCGGGATGACGAAGAACGCATCTTTCCTTGATCTGCTCACCAAGATGGTCATACGAATATCGCTCCCCTGCCTGATTATTTCCAATATGGTGACGAAATTCGATCCCGGCGAACTCCCCTACTGGTGGATTTTTCCGCTCCTCGCTGTCGGCATTACCCTCTCGGGCGCTTTTGCCGCGTATGTCTACCTTCAAGCCGACCGCACGGTTCGGTACCGGGGTGAGTTTATGGCGCTCGTGGCATTCCAGAACGGTATCTTTCTGCCGCTTGCCTTTGCACCCATCCTGTTCGGCCCGGACAAACTGCCCGTCTTCCTCAATCTCCTGTTCCTTTTCAACCTGCTTAACATCCCGACCTTTTTTATCCTGGCGGTCTGGATGCTGAAAACATCGACCGGTGACGGATTTTCGGTGAGAGACATGCTCAGTCCGCCGATCATCGCCACCGTCCTCGGCTTTTCGCTCGTGCTCCTCGGTTGGGAAGAATCTGTTCCGGCCTGGATTCTCCGGCCCCTCGGTCTATTCGGTTCGCTCTCGACTCCCCTCTCCATGCTGTTTGTCGGGGGAATTATCGTGGTCAACCTCCCGAAGGCGCAACCCGCCGACTGGATGGAACCTGTCAAGATCACCGTGCTGAAGTGCCTGGTTATGCCGGCGGTTGCAGCGCTGATTGTGTATGCAACGAAACCGCCGGAGTATGTGGCGCTCTTTCTCATCCTGCAGTCGGTCATGCCCTCCGCTTCGCTCACCGCGCTCGTGGCGCCGAAGGGAAGCAGCCAGCAAACCATCGCCGGGGCGATACTGCTCAGCTCCCTGGTGAGTATTGTGACCATCCCGCTGTTCATGGGGATATATGGTGCGCTGTACGGTTAGAGTACGACAGGAGAAAGGTAAGAGATATGGGAGACCGCCGGATAACGATAACCGTGCTTGTTGAAAATACCGCCCTCTTCCGGGGACACCGTGCCGAGCATGGTTTTGCTGTCTGGCTTGAAACGCCGGACGGCGCCATCCTCTGGGACACCGGTCAGAGCGGAATGCTCATGCACAATGCGGAATGCCTTGGAATCGATTTTTCAGCGGTGAAAATAATTGCTCTCAGCCATGGGCACTACGATCATACCGGTGGACTACTCGACGTGCTGGCCGGGGCACCGGGAGCCTCGGTGTACTGCCACCCGGATGTATTCACCGAACGGTTTACCCCGAATCCGGGCGTTTCGGAGGGTGCCCACCCGATTGGTATCCCCTATGGGCGGGACACCCTTGAACACTCCTGTCATACTTTGCAGGTAAACCGCGGGCCGGTTGAACTCCTTCCCGGGATTTCCTTGACCGGCGAGATACCACGGAACACCGACTTCGAAGATGTAGGCGGTGCCTTCTATCTCGATCGGGAATGCACAAAGCCCGATTCTCTTATTGACGATCAGTCGCTCGTTATTGAAACAGATCACGGCCTCGTTGTTCTGCTCGGGTGCTGTCACGCCGGGATCGTCAATACGCTCACCATGGTTTCGGAACATTGGCAAACACGCACATTCTCTCTCATTGCCGGTGGCACACATCTCGCTGCTGCCGCAGAAGACCGTATCGAGAAAACTATCCATTCCCTGGAAAACTTCGATATCGGCACCCTCGCTCCGGGGCACTGTACGGGCTGGAAACAGGTGTGCATGCTCAGCCGGGCATTCCCCGAAATCGTCGCCCCGCTTCATGTAGGCTGGAGTTGGCGCAGCACCGGATAAACCTGCGCTTCAGGTTTACGGTTATCATACCGGTCTTCGGTGGGATTATCTGATAGAGGCGTACTGCCGAACGGAGCACACCGTCACCTGCTACCCACCGGTATCTCCTCTACTTCAATCTTGATACCGTTGTCACGCTCATATTTCCTGACCATGGCATCGCTGTGTTCTCCCATCGGCATCATATAAGCGGTGGCCTTCAGCCTTTCCCCGGCATAGAAGTTGCCGTCACGCATTGCCTCGCCGAGGGTGCGTGATGCCTCGAGAACGGTGATGATCGGGTGTGGCTGAACCACCTGCTGTGAGGAGAAGGTAACCGCGATACTGTCGATCCCGGTATAGGTGAGCTCGCCTTCCTGTACCGGATTGCGGAGTAAACTGATCGAAAATTCCTTTTTTGTCGTATCCGCATCGGAATGGAGGAGAAAGTCGTTGTAAAAATTGTGGGTATTCGTCGTTGAGAGACCGCAGTTCCTGATCCGTTCGGCAAAGGCACGGTCGATGGTGAGCGCACTCATGATGGCATCCGCGCGTGTCAGCCAGGCATTCCATTTTGTCCGGTCTTCGGGTATCGGGTCATCGTACACCGCGGCATATACCTCGCCCAGGTTGAAATCCTTGAAGGAGAGATATGGGACTTCGTCCACGAAAACGGGAACGAACGTAAAAAACGAGGCCGGGAGAGTATTTTCCCCGTATTCCAGCGCCATGAACCACGGCCCGGAGAGCATCCAGGTAGGCGGATCGAACTTCTGGAGACTCCTCGTGTAGATGAGCAGGTCACTGATTTTCTTGAACATGACCGTGTCCGCCTCGCAGATTTTCATGACAGCATCCGATGGCGTTATACCAACAAGCGGTATACTGCGCACGAGAAACTCTTCAGTCGCGTGCTGACCGATACCGCGGTGCAGCGCCTTGATTAGCTGGAAATGCGCTGATTCATTAACTGACGATGTCATGAGCGACTCACCGGCGGAGAAGAGCGGCATGAGCAAGCTGTTCTGCCAGACATTTTCCACTGTTTCGTGGGAAAACGAGGATGCTTTGGCAAGATCCGCAGCAGCATAAGACAGGGCATCGAGCGCAACCCGTGACTTCACCGTCCCGGGGAAGGATTTCATCTCTTCGACAACTGCTGCGGCAGCCTTTTCCACTCGTTTCAGTGCCGCACTATCCGGTACCGCCGGTTCAGCTGTTTCACCGGGTACAAGCTTCCCGATAGACGTGAAGAGGATTTCATACTCCCTGCGGGCGGTGGATTCGAGTTTTCCCTCGAGGATAAGTTGATCGTAGCTTTTCAGGTCGGGTGAGCACCCGGTTGCGAGACCGATTATGAGTGCCAGCGGGAATATCCGTTGTACTGCCCCGTGAAGGCTTGCTGTTTTCAAACGATCATTCCTTTCGCTTGCGTGGAGTATTTACTCGTACGTTTTTGCCGGTCGGGAAGAGTAGTGTTCCCGGACAACCGAACCGATACCACTTATAGTACTGTCCCGTTAGAATCCCCGTCTGGTGGTGCTTCGTTCTTTGGGTGTTGTACGCTGTCCCCTGACCGCGTTGATACTCGAACCATGAATATGGCAGTATTCCGTTATTTCGGTGCCCTTGATAAAGTATTCCGTGTAGGTTGATGCCGCCGGGCAGTTATCCACTTTTTCATGTGAGTCACTGCAGAGCTGGAGCGTGGTGATGTTACTGGATAATTTGAAGTCGTCTTTCGGCAAGCCAAGGATTGCGGAAGCTTCCTTGATAAAGCCCACCCATATCGGAAGAGCGGCGCGTGCCCCGGTGCCGAAGAGGTTGCCGCCGAGCGTTGTCTCTTCAGAATCGAAACCGACCCACACACCGCAGGCAATGTACGGCGTGTACCCGATGAACCAGGCGTCCTTATACTCGTTTCCGGTACCGGTTTTCCCCGCGCACGGGCGGTCTTCCATGCCCATCCTCTTGATGGTGCCGCTCGCGGTGCCCTCCTGGGTCACCGATTTCATCATGGTAATCATGAGCGATGCGACACCGGAATCAAGCACCTTATTTTTCGCACCCTGGTCGTTCGGCTGGTCGAACATGATGTTATTGTTCTTATCGTAGATGTCCCGTATCACGAATGTCTCGGTTTTCTCGCCGAGGTTGGGGAAGATCGTGTAGGCGGAAACCATCTCGGCGAGTTTTACATGCCCCGTGCCGATAGCGAGGCTGAGGACGGGATCGAGTTGTGTATTTATTCCCATCTTTCGGGCGTATTTCACAACCGTTCTTGCGCCGATGCCGCGATTTTCCACGTCGTTCATGAGTTTAATGGCGACAACGTTGATACTCTCCTTGAATCCGTCCCTGAGCGACAGAAGACCGTGAAATTCCTTGTCGAAATTTTGGGGTTCCCAGATTGATCCCCCGCCATCGGTATTCTCATAATACACGTATGAATCGAGTATGGTATCAGAACACCGCCACCCGTTGTCGAGTGCTGCGGTATAGACGAATGGTTTAAACAACGACCCTGGCTGCCGCAGGGCCATGGTCGCACGGTTAAAGAAATTTTCCCCCTGGTATCCAACACCGCCGATCATTGCCAGTATGGCGCCCGTTTTCACATCGATCGCAATAAGAGCACCCTGTACGAGTGTTTTTTTCAGGGAGTCATCATATGCAGCTTCGTCGGATAATCCCGGTGGCCGGACATAATGGACAAGTTTGTCGGCATAGTTTTCCTGGAGATAAGCGATCTGATGTTTTAGGGAATCTTCCGCGATCTTCTGAAGTCTCGAATCGAGGGTGGTATTGATCTTCAATCCCCCGGTCATCACGAGATCGTTCCCGTAGGTTTCAACGAGTTCTTCACGCACCTGTTCGGTGAAGTGGTACGCCGGCCCGAGGACAGGTCCCTTGCGCGACGCAAGTACGATGGGTTTTTCGATTTCTTCGCGAGCTGCCCGGGGCGAGATCTTGCCGGTGCGCGCCATCAGTTTCAGTACGAGGTTGCGGCGTCTGAGCGCACCAGTTCGCCGTTCTTCACGCTGGGAACGCGGGTTGAACCGGGAAGGGTTGTTGAGAATGCCGGCCAGGAGAGCCGCCTCAGGGATCGTGAGTTCCGCGGCGTTCTTACCGAAGTATACCTGCGCCGCCGCCTGAATGCCATAGAGCTCGTTGGCAAAGTCCATTTTATTCAGGTACATCTCCACAATTTCGTTTTTCGAGTACGTCCGCTCTATTTGGACCGCCGTAATGATTTCCCTGAGCTTTCGAGTAATGGTTTTTTCCGGTTTCAGGTACAGTTTTTTCGCGAGTTGCTGGGTGATAGTCGATCCGCCCTGACTGAAACTCCGGGTGATGATGTCAACCTTAAGCGCACGCATGAAATCGGGAAGAGAGAATCCCCAGTGTTTAAAAAAGCGCTGATCTTCAGTTGCAAGGAGCGCATCGATCATGCATCGGGGGATTTTGTCGTAGGTCACCCAGAACCGCTTCTCTTTTTCCAGTGTCCGCAAGAGCACTCCCCCGGATGAGTATATTTCCGAACTGAGAAACTGCTCCTGGTAGATATTTTCTAGTGACTCGAGTTTCGGCAGGTTTTCTGACAGGTAGTTAATGAGGAGGTAACAAGCCGCAAGAATCACGAACAAGCCGATGAGAACATACAAGAGAAAGATCTTCATGAGGCGGGTTAATGCTCCTGATTTCTTCTTCCTGATTATTTGTCGTGTGTTCTCGTTCATGCCTTATCCGGACAGTGGTCGGGTTATTCAGTACAAGCACCCGTTACGGGAAGGTGAAAAACGATGGATTCTTAATCATACCATAATGAGGGCCGACGAGAAGAGTTACTCCCCAGCCATATCATCAGCGAATATACTATTTTCCCCGGGTGGGCAACAGATTCTCTACATCGCCATCCTGAAATATACGTATTTACTATACTATTAACAAATATGAAGCGAAGTGGTTGCACAAAAACTTAGGAAATCCGACATAGATCACCCTGACAACCGACCGGGGAAAGAGTGAAGGGGCTCTCATGCAGCGAGCAACGGAATGCTTCTCTCGGACTCGGAAGCGGACGGTACGAGTGATGAAAGCCCGATGTTGATCATCAACCAGGACAATCTGTTCAACGCCGTGCTGGAACACTCCCTTCCGCGACTGTTCCTTGTCACCGGATCAAACCGTATTCCGCGAGAAAAAAACGCGGCATACATTCGTCAACGTGCGGATCATGAAACCGGCTGAAAGTCTTTCTTGCTCGCACCGCAAACGGGGCATGTCCAGGATTCGGGAACCCGCTCAAATGCCGTTCCCGGTTCGATACCATCCACCGGGAATCCCCGCTCCGGACGATAGACATATCCGCACATTTTACACTTATAGCTTTTCATGTCCGCCATGTTTTGTTCCTGTTCAGGATTGTTGTTATTATTGTTTCCACACCGCCGGCCTGTCCGTGAAAACACACGATCCCGGACGTTTTTTCCCACACGTCGGCGAGGAGACCGGGAGCCGGTTACGCGTTGACTGCGGTAAAGTCTTCCTTTTCCGCGCCGCATTCCGGGCATGTCCAGTCATCGGGCAGGTCTTTAAAAGCCGTCCCCGGCTCGATACCGTTATCCGGATCGCCGATTGCCGGATCATAAACGTAACCACAGAGATCACAGGAATATTTCATTTTTCGTCTCCTCATTTTAACCTCGTCGGTTCCGGTCGCGGTACGATCGGAATCGCCGAAGAGTTGCTGTTGTGCATGAACCGCTTTGAGGTGTACTGTTATGTACGCCTATCTTGTATCAAGCTGCTGTGCCAGTTGTGTCCCCAGTTCAAAACAATTTTCCAGCGCGGCTTCGTCCGGCACATACTTTGTCGTTATGCCATCTCCCACAAGTTCGATCCCCATCTCGGCCAGCTGAGCCTGGAGTTGCCTGACCGCTTCCCCACTCCAGCCGTAGGAACCGAACGCGGCTCCGATGAGGTTTTGTGGACGGAGACCTTTCAGGTAGGTCATCGTATCGGCGATCGTGGGGAAAAGATTGTTGTTCAGTGTCGGACTTCCGACAACCAGCGCGCCGCAGTCGAGTATCTCCCTGGCGATTTCGCTGCGGTGGAACGATCTCAGCGACATCAACCTGGCCTCTTTACCGCTCTGGATGATTCCCTCGGCTATCACGCGGGCCATCTTCTCCGTGCTGCCCCACATGGTGTCGAACACGATTAAAACTTTTGAGCTTCGTTTTTGAGCTGCCCAGGAAGCATAGCGGTTCAGTACCTTTTCAATATCTGCTTTTGTCCGCCATATCGGGCCGTGATCCGGAGCGATCATTTTTATATCCAGCTCGAGGTCACGCACCCGATCGAGCAGCTTCAGGATGAGGTTCGCGTAGGGGAGGAGTATATTGGCGAAATACTTTTCGCCTTCCTCGCGGAGGATGGATTCGTCGATATCATCGGCGAAACGGGCACTCGAAGCGAGGTGCATACCGAAGGCGTCATTCGAAAACAGGACACCGTCACCGGGAAGGTAACTGAACATGCTGTCCGGCCAGTGGAGCATCCGGGTTTCGACAAATGAAACATCCCGGTTGCCGAGACTGATAGTCTCACCGTCACCGACAGCGGTAAGTTCACGATCGAGGTGAAAATGGCCCGTGAGCGCCTTGACCCCCATTTTCGAGGCGAAGACCTTGTCCGGATTAACCGCGTCGATAATGTCCGGCAGGCACCCGGAGTGGTCCATTTCCGAGTGGTTCGAGATAAGGTACGAAATGTCCCCGGGATCGATCACCGAGGATATGCGGGACAGCATCTCGTCCCTGAACGGCGCTTTCACCGTATCGATGAGGGTAATCCTGTCCGCGAGGACGAGGTAGGCGTTGTACGATGTGCCGCGGTTGGTCAGGTAGCCGTGAAAATCTCGGATGCTCCCATCAACTGCACCTACCCAGTAAATATAATCGTTTACCTGAATCGCTTTGAAATGTTTTATCATACTCTGTTCCAGAAATATCCTGCCTGATAGGTTCAGCGGTATAGCTGAAATGGTGAGGACTGTGAATCAGTGTTCATCATACCCAATAGCATGAGATAATACACAGTACCAAAGGAAAATCAAAGAAAAATCTCCCCGATGCCGGAAACGTAGCATGGGCGGCAGAAACCATACCCGTGAAAAAATTCGAGCGTGAGTTCCTCCCGGTAAAGACCGTTGGTATCTCACCCACACACGATCCGTGTCGAGTAGTCCCAGAGACCGTGGATGTTGCAGTAGCTGAGCGAGAATAGCGTGGAGTTTTTCCGCACCTTGACCGGTAAGGTAATCTTCGGCTCCGCAAATGTCGGCCCGAGTTCAAACGTCCCGACATTGACCACGTACTGGGAATCGTCCTCCAGAGAGTACAGTTGTATCCACTTAATGTGGTGTTCCACCGTGTTCGGATGGGGAACCGTGGATCCCACTTCCACAGTGACCATGAACGGCTCGTCGGCTTTGACCTGTGCCGGGGCGGTAATAACCGGCACATGTTTTTCCTTGCCCGTTTCCTTTTCCGGGGGGATAATCATATCGCCGATACGGTTTGACATCCCGGCTGCCCGGACGGTTGAAGGAATTGCCGCGGATAATCCCGCAATGCCTGCTGTGGTCAGAATAGCTTTTCTCCGTTTCATTTGACCATCTCCCTCGTGCTTGTAAAACTGGTGAGTTTGCGCTCGTGATAGCATGCAACGGTAGAACCGGTCGGTCGGCATGGCCGCCCGTTTCTTCGCCGGAGTTACTCTTTCGTTGACACCGGCATGGTGAATACACGTGCTGCGAGTTCCTTATCGATCATGAAAAGGCCGCCGGGCGCTTCGCCGGTGAGCTTTAAATTCTGAATGACCTCGTCAACGCTCGCCTCCTCCTCTACCTGCTCAGCGACATACCATTGCAGGAAGTTATTCGTGGCGTGGTCCTTCTCGCTTACCGCGATGTCAACCAGGTCATTGATCATGGCGGTAATCTTCTTCTCGTGCTCGAGCGCCGCTTCAAAAGCAGCAAGTGGAGAAGCCCATTCTTCGGGAGGCGTTTCGATTGCCGAGAGCTTCGTCCTGCCGCCGCGTTCAAACACGTGGTCGTAAATCTTAATGCCGTGGAACATTTCTTCCTGGGTCTGACATCGCATCCAGTTTGCAAAGCCGGACAGGTTCAGCGACTTGAAATATGCTTCCATGGCAAGATAGAGATAGGCGGAATACCATTCCGCATTGACTTGGCGAATGAGTGCCTGTTCCATTTTCGTCGTAAGCATAGATATTCCTTTCACCGGAAGTAACAACCGCTTCATCGCCCTCCGGATTGAGCATGGTACTGTTGAAATCACCCCAGCGGTTGTCTCATGTGATCCTAAACCATGACGGCGACCGATATTTCTGCGGTACCTCAGGGCGCGGTTTCACCCGTTACGCTTTCCACAAACCATGGATGTTACAGTATGCGTGTGCAGTTACCCCGGTGGCTTCGATACAGTACTCGGCCACTGGTGCGTCGCCCGGATTGAGGAATTGACGGTGCGTGATACCGTCCGCGCAGAGAGCGATCCACTCAATATAGTGCTTCTCCTCCATTGGATGAGCGACACTGCCGACAGAGACCTTGTATCCCTTTTCGGTTTTTTCGATCACCGGAACATGTTTTTCCTTGGCGGCATCAACCGTGTTTTCCACCATGAGCTTCATCGGCTCGCCGCAGCAGACTAAATCCCCGGCGCCCGCATGGAGTACTTCGACAATGTTGCCGCACGTTTCACACTTGTAGATACCCATTTTTTCTGCCATTGGGTGACCCCCGTGATTGTAAGGTGGTATTACTTTGTGCTGACGATTACCAGTTTTCCCCGAGCACCTCAAAGTACGCTTGGGGATGCGCGCACGCCGGACAAAGCTTGGGAGCTTCCGTCCCTTCATGGATGTAGCCGCAGTTCAAACAGCGCCAAACAGTCGGCCCGTCTTTCATGAATACCTTGCCCGACTCGATATTTGCCATCAGGTCGAGGTACCGCTTTTCATGCTGTTTCTCGGCAATTGCAATTGCATTGAAAATGCTTGCTATCTCGTTGAATCCCTCTTCCATCGCAATTTTTGCAAAGCTGGGATACATCACGGTATGCTCGTGATTTTCGCCCGCGGCAGCATCCTTGAGATTTTCCACAGTCGAACCGATCATGCCGGCAGGGAAGGAGCCGGTAATTTCAGCCTCGCCTCCCTCTAGGAGCTTGAACAGCCGTTTGGCGTGCTCCTTCTCCTGGTTGGCCGTCTCCTCGAATATAAGGGTAATCTGTGCGAAGCCCTCTTTTTTCGCCTGGCTGGCGTAGTAGGTATAGCGGTTCCGCGCCTGGGACTCGCCCGCGAATGCCGCAAGAATGTTTGTTTCTGTTCTCGATCCCCTCAGTTCGTTCATGTTCTTCTCCCCGTTTATGTGTGCTTTCTCTCCAGATAGTATCTTTGAATATGAGACTTTCGAGTGTTACCTCGTTACTTCCTCGTATGTTTTAGTATGGTGGTTTGTTGCGTATCTTTTTCACCGCATCTCGACCCTTTGTTCCTTTTTCTCTTTACAGCTGTTGCAGATACCGACAAAATAGAGCTCATGCCCGAGCATGGAAAATCCTTCCATCGCATCGGGCGAGATGGCAAGCGTGGTAACGGCATCTTCCGGAATATCCTCTATCCTGTTGCAGTACCGGCATGAAACGTGGTGGTGTGTCTCAATGTTCCCGTCAAAACGCATCTGGCCGCCGCCAAAGAGCAGCCTGGTAATCAGACCCATGTTATTGAGTGTCTCCAGGTTCCGGTAGACCGTACCGAGACTGATATGGGGAAGCGTCTTTCGCACCTTGTGATAGAGCTCGTCCGCTGTTGGATGGGTGCATGTTTTTCTGAGTGTATCGAGTATGATCTGTCTTTGTTTGGTCATCCGAACTTGTCGTCTGTGCGGCATATCAGGCCCTTCTATTAATAATGATAACTTTTACTAATAAAAAGGATTTTCCTGACTTTGTCAAGGTATATTTTTAAGACTATTTCGCCGCGAGCGGTATACCTGCGGCGCGATTTACCACCGGTAATAATCATTGTGTTGATTACGCTTGATTTACGCGTTCTCCTGTTATACATTGACTGGAGTATTCTGTCGTACTGTCCCTGCTTTGGCCCGTGTTTTCTCCCGGTTCAGTCGGGCAGTCAACCAGTGAACGCAGTATGCTCGACAACGTGAATGCGTTCCCCTGTTCGGACACAACGTTCATTCGAAGGATGGATTTACCATGATGAGATCAATAATAATGATGCTCTTGCTGGGCTGCACGTTCTGTTCATCGGCGTTTGGGCTCGAACGTCCCGGCGTCGAATTCAAGATTTTCCAGTTTCCCCACGACATGATTCCCCGCATCGACGGCGACAGTGCCGACTGGGATATCGTCCCGGACAGTTACGCGGTCGGCATGAACGAACTGGTGGACAATGTCTACGACGCACCGGTCGATACCGCCGACAAGGATGTCAGGATCCGTGTCGGCTGGGTGCAGGGGATGAGCAGGCTGTATTTCTGCTTTGAATCGTATGACGATTACTGGCGCATCTCGGACGATTCCCTGATTAACGATATCTTCGAGATTGTGGTCGACGCCGATCTGGACGGCAGCGCAGTCATCAAGCAGATGCACCCCGATCAGGAAACCATCGGTACCAACGAACTCCACTACACCATGCATGGAGTCTTTTCACAGAACTACCACGTCTTCACACCGCCGGGACCGAAAGAGTGGTGTTTCGTCTGGGGCTGTGCAAACTGGGCGAAGTATCTTCCCTATGCGAATGCCGCCTATTCGGTTGATTTTGAAGACGATGGGAGCGGGAGGCTCGTCGCCGAGTTCTTCATCACCCCGTTCGACTATGCCTCGTGCCGGGGCCCGGAGAACGCGGTTATATCGACGCTCACGGAAAACGAGATTATCGGATTGACCTGGGGTGTGAGCGATTACGACGAGTACATCGATCCCGCAAAACCCGTCGGCAACAATTACGACGGCCAGTTTAACCTGTCGCACCAGAAAGGCTGGTTTACCCACGGCGCCAATCTCTGCGCATTCAGGCTCATGCCGATCGAGGAGGCTTTTTCCCCGAAGATCAAGGCGCGGGCGACCTTCACCATTCTGGACATGGAGAAGCGGATCGTTGCCTTCACCGACCGGTCGACCGGTACCATCACGAAATGGACGTGGAACTTCAATGACGGTGCCGTATCACATGAACAACATCCCGTCCACAGGTTCGATTCACCGGGGGGAAAACCGGTAACCCTCACAGTGGAGGGACCGGAAGGCACCTCCCTGTACCCGTTCGTCTATGAAGAGATATTTCTCAAGTGAGGATACCGGGCGGGCGTATCCGGTTACATCATTCACCATATCGGGAGCATGTTCATGATCTGTGACATTCACACGCACTTTTGGAAACCTGAAGAACTGGGAGAGGTGCTCTACAACGATCTCGAAAACGCCCGTATACCGGCGGACATCATGCACTTCACCAGTGACCAGCACCTCGAGGCGACTGCCGAAGTCGACCGCGCAGTTGTTTTCGGGCTCAGGGCGGCTGCAAGCGGCTTATTTGTCTCGAATGATACGGTACGGGAACAGGTCGACCGCGCACCCGATCGGCTGGTGTTCTTCACCTCGATCGATCCTGCGGAAAAGGACTACCTGGAAGAACTCGAACGAACGCACATCGACCTCGGCGCCCGGGGCATCAAGCTCGGCCCCATCTACCAGGGGGTACATCCCCTTGACCGGCGCTATCGTCACATTTATTCTTATGCCCGGAAGCACAACCTCCCGCTGCTCATCCACATGGCGACAACGTTTTCCGGAAGCGTACCCCTGGATTATGCCCATCCACGGCATATGGATGAAATCGCGATCGACTATCCCGACCTGCGGATAGTACTCGCTCACCTCGGCCATCCCTGGATCGGAGAGACCATCGCAATCATCCGCCGTCACCCGAATGTCTATGCGGATATATCCGCGCTCTATTACCGCCCCTGGCAGTTTTACAACGCACTCCGTCTTCTCGTTGAGTATGGCTGCTCACACAAGGTCTTCTTTGGGAGCGACTACCCGTTTACCCTGCCGGGCGAATCGATCGAGGGTGTTCGGAAGGTGAATCACCTGATTGAAGGATCCAGCCTTCCGCCGGTTCCGGAGGATGCGATCGAAGAAATCCTTCATCGCGACTCGTTCGGGCTCCTTGGATTGTGACAGTGCTTAAAGTTCACGTATTCCGGGGAAGGATGATTAACACATTGCAGTGTTCCTGAACGGCTGCCATTCATGTCCGGCGGTGCTCAGGAATTCCCCGACATCCGGTTCGGTGTACTAAAATTCCCACCCCGCCAACATATGCAGCCTGTCGTCCCCCTCGGATGTGATCCCCCACCCGATACTGAGCGGTCCCAGGTAGGTATCGAATGAGCCCCTGACGCCGTAACCCATGAGGAGGGATTCGAAGGTGATAGCCTCACTGTTGTTCCAGACGTTTCCTATATTGAAGATGAGATCGAGGTAGAAGAAGCGCGGCACAAAGAGCCGGTAAGAAAACTTGCCGACCGCCAGGTAATTCCCGTTTCGTTCCTCGCTATGAAGCCCCTGGAAATCGGCATAAAAATGCGACATGGCGGTATCATAGTTGTAGCAGTTGAGTCGTGAGGAATTGCCGCCGAGCATGAATGATTCCACGGTCGGTGTGGAGGTGTCCGCGGAACCGAGGGCGAATGAGCCGGACAAGGTATGTCGTTTTCTGATTGTTTTCAGGTACGCGCCGCTCCAGTAGAACTTGACAAACTTTTCCGTCCCCCCGAAGAAGTCGTGCGCACTTTCGATATAAATGATATTCAGTTTGCCGTTTTTCGGGAAGGGGTACTGGTCGTAACTGTCGATGAGGAATCGCAGGACCAAACTGCGCAGCTCTTTCTGTTCGTTTTTCATCCGGGCCGCCGGAGCAAAGTGCGTCCAGATCGTTTCGGTCTTAAACTGAAAGACCGCGTTACCCAGCTTGTCCATTTGCTGCCCGAGAGCAATGATCGTGCCGTAGCGGTCGTCATCGAAGTCGATAATATTCTTGTGCTCTTCATAGAGGGGGCGCCGCCTGTAGTGACGATATGTCTTGAAGTCGAACGTATAGAATGTCTTGTAGATCCGGTCGATTTTGTTCTGGAGTAAAATCAGTTTCTTTCGTTTGCCGGCATGCCCGAACACAGAGAATTGGTTGCCGAATCCGAGGATATTTTCCCGCGAGAATGAAACACGTCCTTCCGTTTGATTCGTCTCGTCAAACCGCAGGCCCATCCGCATAACCGACCAGTCCCGTTCCGTGATGTGCAGGTCCAATCCGACGCCGCCCTTAAACGGCATGACATCGGCGTAGACCAGCTCAAACTGATTGGTACCGTACAGATTATCGATAGTGTTCATGAGCTTCCGCAAGTCGAAAACTTCACCGACTCCGACGTTGAATTCCCGCATGATGACCGAGCGCCTGGTTTTCAGGTTGCTGTCGAAGGAAATCTTCGTAATGCGGGGTGTGCTGACATAGAGCGTGAGACTGTCGGCGCCCTCGTCATACTGCATATCGTTGATCCCGGCAAACGCTGGTCCCCGCGACCGGATCGAGTGTAAGACTGAGTCAACCTGGTCGATGGCCGCCGTGAAATGTACATGAGGGGACAGTGAGAATGTCGTGTCGGAAGCATTTCCCGACTGATTGCCGTAACCGGCGTTTCGCTCGACGAGGGTGATTGCCGAGGGGACTCGTTGCACCTGAAGGTGAAGGCACCCGTCCTCTCGTTTCAGTTCCGCTCCGATTTTCAGGTAGCGGCCGGTATTCCATAGTTCTTCGAGTCCGGTAACAATATCCGCCGTCGTGCCATCCGCCCCGGGATGCAGGTATCGCAAGAGGATGTCGGTGACAAGGAGGCTCTCCGGTGCAGGAGAGACGGTAATTGTTTGCAGGGAAATTTTTTCGTAGGTCGATCGTTTTTCCGCAAGTGCGTGCATGAGCTCGGGGAGTACTGCTCTCGTTGCGATTCTCCCCCGCTCTATCATCGCAGGTATTTCCGTGAAATCCCGCGAGGAAAACGCTTCCAACTCCGGATTGATAACAAAATCCGCCTCGCCCTTGTACAGATTGGTCAAATTCCGCATGAGGATACTGGTTACCTGATCGGCGACATTCAGGGGATTTTCGAGATGCTCGGGTAAATGCATGCTCTCTTCGATGGTCACCGCAATGATAAAATCGCCCCCCATGTCTCTGATGACATTGACCGGGAGGTTGTTCTTCAGTCCGCCGTCCACCAGCAGTTTTCCCTCCCATTCTACCGGGGTGAAGATAAGCGGGATGGTTGCCGATGCCTGAATTGCCCGGGCGAGGTTTCCCCGGCGGAGGACAACCATGTCTCCGGTGGTAAGATCGGTCGTCATCGACCGGAACGGTATAGGCAGCTTGTCGAAATCTTCCCCGCATTCGAACGAGGGTCTCAGCAAGAGCCACGAGAGCTGGTTGAGGATTTCCTGTCCCGAAGAGAGGCTCGAGGGGATCTGGGCATGATACCCGTCAAAACGGAGGTCGAAGAGCGGCCAATTGGATGTTTCCTTTTCGGGCACATAAATACTCCGGCGCTTTGGCGTATCGCTGAAAGCATTGGACCAGTCGACCGTTTCGAGCATAGTGGCAAGCGTCCTGGTACGATAACCCGCGGCATAAAGCCCACCCACAATACTCCCCATTGAGGTGCCGGCAATCCGCTCGATGTTGATACCGTTCTCTTCGAGTACTTCAATCACCCCGATGTGGGCTATCCCGCGCGCTCCTCCGCCGGACAAGGCGAGACCGATGACCGGATACAAACCGGCCGGGTAGTGCCGCTTCACTCTGCCGTTTTCGAACCAAATGTTGAACGTTTCGGCACCGGAAATCTGCACAGTCAGCAAGAGAAAGACTAGAGCTGTCGCCAGATGTTTCACCGCTCCTCCGGGTACAATTCTGTTTATTATCTCTTTATAATATACTATGTTGGGAAATAAAACGTAACGTTTATTTATTCCGAGGTAATTTCACCCGTCGGCAGGGCGAGGACAATCGAGCCATCACGGTCTGTCCGCGCAATGGACGTTCCCTGTTGTTCAAGCATCTCGAGTACCGCAGGCGCGGGAAAACCGTACTGGTTCCTGAGTCCGCATGAAATGACCGCCAGTTCCGGGTTGACAGCGGCAAGAAAAGCACGGCTAAACGACTGTGAGCCGTGGTGGGGCACCTTGAGAACCTGGGCTGTCAGCTCGTCGCTCCAGAGCGTCATGAGTGCCTGGACTTCGTATTCAATATCGCCGGTAAAGAGCACACGGGTGCCGCACATATCAACCCGTAGCAGGAGTGACTCGTTGTTTTCTCCCGTAATGCCGTTCATGGGGAAGATCGAAGGATGCGACGGCGGCGAGAGAACCGCAATTCCTCCATCTCCGAAGGTAAGGGAATCTCCCGCGGTAAGACCGATGACACTGACATCGTAGCATGATGCGAGAGAATCACGTACCGATTCGCGGCAGAAGATACTGCCGACTTCGACCTGTTCCAGAACAGACACGAGACCTCCCGCATGGTCGAGGTCAAGATGGCTGAGAAATATACCGTCAAGCCGCACAATCCCGGAGCGTTTCAGTCCGGGAGTGATAACCGACTTTCCCGCATACCGGGTGCCGGTATCGATGAGAAAGTATCGTGACCGTCCGTACGAGATGAGCGCCGCATCACCCTGGCCGACGTCGAGAAAGGAGATGATGCCTTTCGTGCCGCCAAAATGCCCGTACGCAACAAGCGGATGCCAGGTAGCCACCAGCAGAAAAGAGAGCGGCAGGTACACGAGCGTCTTCTGGAAGATTATTCTTCCCCGCGCTCTGGAGAGGATAAAAAGCCAGACAAACAAGCAGAACAGGGCGGAACCAGGCACGGTGACCGGAGTAATCTCCGCAAAGGGAAGGGATGCGGTAAACGCCGCAATTCCGGAGAGCATCTGGAGAAACAATCCTGTCACCGCAGAGGATACCGCGGCGAAAGGAGCAGTGATCGGCCCAAAGGCAATGAGTAGCAGCGATCCCGCGCCGAGAAGAACGATGGGAAACGCAAGGGGAACGGCGAGCATATTAACCGGAATGGAAAGGAGCGGAAGTGAACCGAAGTGGTAGGCGCTGATGGGAGCGGTCGCTGCGTACGCGAGAGCGGAGACAATGCCGATGGTGAGCAGGTTCCTGGTGATCCATCCAATTGATGTGCCGGCAACTGATGCGGTGCTCCGGGGCTTGAGTCGTTTACGCAGTACCGTGTCGAACGTGGGATAGAACCAGGTGAGCGTCCATACTGCGGCGAAGGAAAGCTGCAGAGAAGCGCCGTACAGCGACCGCGGGTCGAAGATAAGGATGACCAGGAGCGCGGTAAAGAGTATGTTTTCCTTGTTTTTCAGGCGTTCCACCGTCGTTCCGATCAGGAGCACTGTCATCATGACAGCGGTGCGAGTCACCGGCGGTTTGAAATCGCACAACCCTGCATAATATACGAGAAAAATCAAGGTTATCCCTATTCTCAGTCCCCGTGGCAGCCTCAGCCGCTTCAGGAGGAATGAGAGCGCGAGGGCAAGAATCCCGACATGGAGCCCGGAAACCGCGAGGAGATGGGCAATCCCGGAGGCGGCGAAGTCCGCCTTTACCGCGGGGGAAAGCCCGCTCTTGTCGCCGATTGTCATGGCACGGAGGAGGTCGCGCTTGCCGCCGAAAGAATACCGCTCGGCCAGATGAGCGACCGCCCGCCTCGAATGTTCCCAGAAAGAACTCCCTTGTTGAAGAATTACCGGGAGGGGATCGGCGCGTCCGCACGTGAGTTGAAAGGTACGCCTGCCGCCATCGTCTCTGAGGAAAAGACTCGCTGTTGCCCGGGAAAGAGGCTTGAGCCGTTTCCTGATCTTTCCCGTCACGATTACCTGTGAGCCCTCTGGCACCGGAATCGTTTTGCCGTAGAATACGCATGGCAGGAAACCAGGAAGAGAATACACGCTGTCTCCCACGGCGATGAAGCGACACCGCAGCGTCAGATAGCTGGCATCGGTGTACACTCGTGGGGTGCCGACAACGGCACCCTGGAGGTGGACCTGCCGGTTGACCAGGTTTTCCGGCACATCCGCCTCCCTCGAAATTTCGTTCTGAACCGAAGAGGAGAACATCCCGCACAGGATCATGAGCGCGAGAGCCGCCAGGTCTCCGGTGGCTTCCTTCCGATGGGTGATGATGGCGAGAACGATCACCAGGAGTAGAACCGCACACAGAAAAACCGAGTCGAGCGCAAGATTCCGTGCGAGGAGTATCCCCGCGACAAATCCCAGTGACGCTTTCATGACCGGTCCGGCGAGTGGGATCTTCACCCGGGGGATGCCGGAGGTTTTTAGTGAAGACTCTTTCATGGGGTCGTTCTCATGGTTATCGGATCTGCGCTCCGAGAGGACAAGTATCCCGGTATATATAAGTAACAATATGCGTAACCGGTTGTCAAAGATATTTCATTGTTCCCCTGTTCCTTTTTGGCATACCGCGCGCGGTTCTGATTCCCGTTGTTATGAAATCCCGGCTCGAGATGGCAGCATTCGTTCTCCCGACACCCGGTCGCAACACAGAATTTGGAACCGTGCAAATAACTGCCCACCGTGTATAATTTTTACGTATATTGACAGTGTTATGGAGCATACCGGATTTTTCTTTTACAGTACCCTGTTGTCGGATTGTCGTGCTGACTTCTATCCGTTAATGCGTTACAGGTAATAAAACGGCGGATTCTTTGCGGATATTTATAATTGACTTTTCCCTACTCTCTATTGTATTATTGAATTGAATGATGGAGAAACCTCAGGTACTATCCACCTGTAAACAGCTTATTTTCGGGAGGCGATTTCGTTGAAAGATCCGGAAGAAATACTGAAGGGAAATCCGGGTTCCGTGGTATTTGCTCGATACGCTGAAGAACTGGCGCGGAAGGGGATGATCGAAGAGGCGATAGAAGTTCTGACTGCAGGAATTGAAGCGAATCCCTCGTATCCATCGGGATATTACGTTCTGTCTGACATTTATGCCGGCAAAGGCATGCATGAGGAATCGGCAAACCTGCTTGAACGGGCGCTTTCTCTTGATCCCCAGGCTCCCCGCGCACATTTTAAACTGGGTCAGTATTTACTCGAAGTAGACCCTGACAGGGCACGTGAACATCTCAGGATCGCGCAGCGGTTCGAGGGCGACGCCCCGGAAGTGCATGCTCTCATGGCTGAGGCATCCCAAAGCGCTGCTGTTGGGCCGGAACACGAGACGGAGACGGACGAGGCGGCTTCCAAAGCATCCAAAGAACTGATTCCGGCAGAACCTGAAGAAGAACCTGAAGCCGAGTCGGCCTTCGATGACACCATGTTTGCTGTACCAGAAGGGCCGGAAGCTGAGGTCGACCTGGATGTACTGGAGACCGACCTGGCTCTTGAAGAGGAGGGATCGGAAGCAACCGGCGAAGAAGAGGCACTGGAAGCGCTCCTCGAAGGTGAGGCTCCTGAATCCACGTCCGAACCCGACCTGGACGTTCTCGATGAAGATTTTGATTTTTCCGACCTGCACTTCGATGAGGAGGAGGCGGTTGAACCTGAGATACTGGACGCCGAAGTGCTTGAAGCCGATGAGGCGGCCGCGGTGAAAGTCCCTGAAACGGAGGAACCGGAACCTGAAGGTGCGGCGCTTACCGCAGAATCGCTCGAGGACGTTCCCGATGAGGATCTCGATTTTTCTGAACTGCTCGGGGAAGAAGAGACAGCAGAAGAGACCGAAGCCGCCTCCGAAGCAACGGAGGCAGTACCGGCTGCTGCAGAAGAGATCGAAGAGCCGGCGCTCGGTTATGCAGAGATGATCGAGGATTTTGAGAAGGAATCCCTCGATGAAGAACCGGAAGAGACAGCGGACGAAAGTGCCGGAGCCGCCCTTGCCGAAGAGGCAGTCACGCCGCCTGATGAAGCACCGCTGCCGAAAGAATCTGAGGATATCGGGGGTGAAGAATTTTCGGGATATGGTGATTTTATCGAGGATCTTGCTGATTCGGAAAGCACCGAAGCACTCGGTGCTGTCCAACCCGAAGAGCCGCGGGAAGAAGAGCCTTCACCCGGAGAAGATGAGAGCGTAATCGAGGAACTGGGAGGAGAGGAAGCTCTTGGATATTCGGATATCATGCAGAATGGTGATTCGATAGGACTTGATGTTTCTGTTGCAGAACAGGAGGACATCGGGATACTCGAGATAGACGAAGAAGAAACCTTCGATGTCACTTCGGGAAACTACAATCTTGCCGAAATCGAAGATCAGGAACCGGTTCTCACCGAGGAAGAGCGTGCAGAGCTTCTGGCCCTTGAAAAATCCGCTGAGACAGCGGAAAGCGCCGAAGAAGAGGAAAAAACCGGAGTTGGAGGGGAAAATGAAGGGGGCGACTTCTTCAAGTCCCTGACCAAGGATGAGATCGATGTTCTCAGCACTGCCGACCTGAAACCGGACAACGATGAAATGAACCTTGAGGTTGAGGCGAGGGAAGGTATCGATTATTCGGATATCCTGTTCGGCCACGAACCGATCGCCGATGAAACGCCCCCGGAAGGCGACGCGGAGACGGATACCATCCTGCCCGATACCGAGCACGAGGAAGCCCAGGAATCTCCCTTCGAGGAATGGGGTGAAGAATCAATCGACACCGGCGTCACCGAAACCGTCGAGGTGGCGGCTGAAGGCGAAGAAGAACCAGAACCGTGGAAGGAACAAGCGGACGCGACTATCGAGGCACAGAATGTCGAGGAGATGATTGATCTTTCCCCTGATATCGATCTCATGTTCGGTGACGATGAGATTGCCGCTGTCGAGAAAACCTCGCTGAACGAGTTGATGAACGACTATGTCGTCGTTCTACGGGAAGATTCCACAAAAACAATGCCGACTGCAGTGGCCGCTGAAGAGGTGCTGCGTGAAGAACCGCTGTCGGAAGAGCAGGGCATTCCCCTTGACCTCCGGGGAGAAGAGGCAGCCCATGATGTGTCGTATGAAGAAACCTCTGAAACAAAAGAGGCGACACCGACCATAGCTGAAATCTTCGTTTCCCAGGGATTGATTACCCAGGCAATCGGTGTCTATACCTCGCTCCTTTCCCGAGACCCCGGCAACGAAAAATTTCAATCGCGCCTGGAAGAGCTCAAAAAAATGATTGAATCGTAACTATAGAATTTTATGGATACTTCTACACTCGAGATCATACACCAGAGGATGGGCGAGGCAGGCGTTGATTCGCTCATCGTCGCCGGACAATCGAATATTCGCTATCTCACAGGGTTTACCGGCGACTACGGGTATGCGGTCATCGGGTCGTCGGAAGCGGTTTTTTTTACCTCTTCCCTCTATGAAGAGCAGGCACTTCTTACTGTCAATCCACCGTTCTGTGTCCTTTCTTCGCGTGATATCTTCAACAGTTTTTCACGGTATGACCCGGCACTCTGGGGCGAGGTTATCGGCTTCGATCCCGAAGTAGTGACCTATGCAACGTTCCAAAAGCTTGAAAAATCCCTCACGGGTAAAAAGCTCCTTTCTCTACCCGGGCTCATCGAATCGCTCAGACAAACGAAAGCACCGTCCGAAATCGACGCCATGTCACGGGCGCAGGCCATAACCGAAAAGGTGCTCGGGGAAGTGCTCGTACTCATACAAGAGGGGGTAAGTGAATGCGATCTTGCCGCCGAGATCGAATACCGGTTCCGCAAGCTGTCAGGCAACAGCGCAGCATTCGACACCATTGTTGCATCGGGTCCTAATTCGTCCCTGCCTCACGCAGTCCCTACCACGAGGAAAATCAGGCCCGGCGACCTGGTGCTTTTCGACATGGGAGCGGTTGTCGAAGGGTATGCCGCGGACATGACGAGAACGTTCGTGTTCGGTACCGCGGATACCAAGCAGAAGAAACTCTACAGCCTGGTTCTCGAAGCGCATGAGGCGGCGATTGATCGATTAACGGCGGGCATGAAGTGTTCGGATGCCTTTCGTTCTGCGATGGCGGTGTTTGAAAAAGCGGGGTACGGTGATCGTTTCATTCACTCGCTTGGCCATGGTGTCGGACTCGATGTACATGAAAAACCATCGCTTTCAGAAAAAAACCATGCGGAATTACACACCGGTTTTGTGGTAACTGTCGAGCCGGGACTCTACCTGCCCGACTGGGGCGGCATACGAATAGAAGATATGCTGGTGATCACCGATCAGGGCTGTACGAACATGACAATGTTTCCGAAAAATCTCATTGAATTATAGGGCGAAGGGGAGAGTATACCGGTGAAACAGGTATTTGGTATCAGGTGGATCGTTGTACTCGTTTTTATGGGACTCTGTATGGTGTCGCACGGAACCGGTATGTCCACCCGAGCGGATGATCTGCCTTCCATGTTGTTTTTCTACTCACTGGATTGCGAACACTGCACTCGGATCAGGGAAGAATTCCTGCCGGGATTTCTCGAACGATACGGAAAAAATTTCACGTTCTTCAGTCTCGAAGTATCGGGGAAGACGAACCTCGACTCTCTCTATGCCATGGAGGCCCGGGTATCCGTTCCCGAGGAAGACAAGGATTATCCGGCGGTCTATTTCATGGGTACGATGCTTGAAGGTGAAATACCCGTCGTCATGACCCTTGAACGCCTCATGGAAACGTACCTGGCAAATCCCGACTCGCTGCGCGCGATCGATCGCGAGGTCATGGCACGTGTTCCAGAACGCGTGGTGACCCGTGACATCCAGACGGATAAAATCGTTCATCTCGCCTACTTTTACAAGCATGGGTGCTCGGAGTGCAGCAGGGCGGAGGAAATTATTGTGTGGCTGAAGAGCCGCTATCCCTTCCTCGAGATCGACCAGTTCGACATCGGTGAATCGGAGAGTAAAATCATCGCTACCGCCCTCGGTATGCGGACGGGTATGCCGGAGGAACGGCTCATGGGAACCCCGGTGTTTTTCTTCGGCGGTAGTGAGTACGTGCTCGCGGAAGATATCTCGCAGAAGATTCTGGCAGCGCTCGCTGAAAAATATGCCCCGCTCGGTACCACACAGGTCTGGAAGAATCTGACGCCTGGTGAGCGGGCACGGGCACAGGCGGTTATTCGCGAGGAATTCCAGTCTTTTGTTTTCTTCACCGTGGCCCTGGCTGCACTCGCCGACGGGATCAATCCCTGTGCGTTTGCGTCGATTCTCCTGTTCGTGTCGTACCTGAGCATGATTGGCAGGAAAAAGAATGAAATACTGGCGGTGGGATTATCCTTCGCCTTCGCCGTGTTTCTCACCTACTTCCTGGTCGGTCTGGGATTTCTGAAATTCATCCAGGCACTCACCGGAATCGAGATCGTGGCAAAAGTTATCTTCGGCGGGACAGCAATTCTTTGTTTCGTGTTCGGTATACTGAGTATCTCCGATTATTTCAAGGTACGTCACGGCAAAACGGCAGACATGTCGCTGCAACTGCCCGGATTTCTGAAACGCCGTATCCATGCGACAATACGCGAGAAGGCACGGACGAAGAGCATCATCATCGGAGCACTCATCGCCGGATTTCTGGTTTCCCTGCTCGAGTTTGCCTGTACCGGTCAGGTGTATCTTCCCACGATCGTCTACATGACCAGGATTGAGGGATATCAATTCAGAGCGGTGCTCTATCTTTTGCTGTACAACGTCTGCTTCATCGTCCCGCTTCTCGCGGTGTTCGGCATCGTCTATTTTGGCGTGTCCTCGCGGTCGGTTGCATCGGTGATGGAATCACGTGTGGGGATGATAAAGTTGTTGCTGGCGCTGGTTTTTTTCCTGGTCGCCGGACTCCTTCTCTGGGTAATACTCGTGTAGTCTGCACGGGCTTATCCATGAGGTAACGGGAATGAAAACGGTAATTTCGGCCTCGCGCAGAACCGATCTGCCGGCATACTATCTCGACCGGCTTCTACGCTTTATCAGGCAGGGTTTTGCGGAGGTTGCCAATCCATATTCCGGAAAATCATACCTTGTGGACCTCCACCCGGAAAACGTACACACGCTGGTGTTCTGGTCAAAGAATTTCGGGCCCTTCCTCGAAAAGAGCGGCTTGTTCAGTGACTACAACTGCTATTTCCTCTTCACTGTCAACGACATGCCGGCACTCGAGCCCGGCACCATTACGCTTGCCGCACGTCTCGATCAGGCTGCGGAATTAACTGCGCGGTACGGCTCACGGCGGATCGGGTGGCGATTCGACCCGATCGTGTTCCGGCATGAAGGGCCGGTCATGGACATTGATACTTTCAAACGAATCGCCGATGGGATGGCGAAGGCCGGGATAAGCCGCGTGATTTTTTCCTTTCTCGACATGTATGGAAAAGTAAAAAAACGGAACGAACAACTGCAGTTACACCTGTATGATCCCCCCAGGGATGTAAAATTCAATTATGCCACGAAACTCGCTGAAGCCGCCGTTGAATACGGCATGACTCTGGAGAGCTGCTGCGAAGATTTCGATGGTATCGAGAATATCTCGCGGGCAGCATGTATCGATGGGTATCTGCTGGCGGAGCTCGCGGGGGAACCGGCTGAAACCATGAAGGATGCCGGGCAGCGTGAAAAATGTGCCTGCACGCTCAGCCGCGATATCGGTTCGTACCGTGACATGCCCTGCCCCAACGGGTGCCTGTACTGTTACGCCAATCCACACATTACACTGAACAAGGAGTAAACGGGGTGCATGCCAGAAACGTTGCGGTCATCATGATGATCGTCTCCCTCATGGGAGCATGCAGCGGTGAAGACCGTACCCGGGAGGAAACTTCCTCCCATGACCGTTATATTCCCGGCGCCCCGAGTGTACCCTCGCCGGTTACCTTTGCGGTGTTCGGCAACACCGGACTGGTGACCGATGACGGCAAAATGCATAACGACCTGGTGCGCGCGGCGAACGAGTACGGCGTCGAATTTTGTGTCAACCTGGGTAATCGGCTTCCCGCTGGCGTTTCCCCGGGCGGAACACACTATCTCTGGGAGACGGTTGATGGGTTCTCAGAGCTGTTCGAACCACCCGTCTTCCCGGTCATGGGTCGGACGGATGTATTCGACGATGAGAGCAATGCGGCATATTCGCGGCGGTACGGTCCCGCGTGGTATTCGTTCATGCGCGGCGGCACGCACTTTGTCGTTGTAAATACCCGGGACCAAGCCTGGCGTACGGGTTTCGGTCTCACACCTCGGATCGGAAGCGAACAGCTCGACTGGCTCGAGCGCATCCTGATCCAACCTGCCGGCAGTTACCCGGTTGTGCTCTTCATGAACGAGCCTCTCTGGATGGACAACCCTGTCTTCTGGCAGCAACAGCTCCTGCCCATGCTGAAAGCAGGCAACGTCGGAGTAATCGTGACCGGCTCTCCGGATGGGCTCCGGGACTGGGGAAAAATCGACGGGATCAGGGCCGTCTCCACCGGATGCACCGGGCCGATGGAATCGAGGGAACCCGGCCTATTCCCGCACTTCCTCCTTGTGACGGTGAACGGCAGCGGGTCGTGTGCATTCAGCGTGCTCTTACCCGACGGCACAATCCACCAAGGGATCACCCTCGACAACGGAATGGCGGAGGCGTTTGAGGAGTTGGTGAAATCCCTCGAAATCCGGACACTTCATGCCGATCCGGAATGGAACATCAGCGAGACGATCAACCTATCGATAAAAAATACGTTCGACAAGCCGGTGTCGGGATCGCTTGCCTTCTCTGTCTCCCCTCCAACCAGGTGGCGCATCGAACCCAATCCGCTCGAATTGTCACTCTCGCCCGGAACCGAAAAAACCATGACACTCGAGATACGGGGGTATCCACCGGAACTCGGCCCCGTACCGCGGTACCGTACCAAGCTGAAGCTGGGCGAAAACCTCGCCTACGACCGCGAGGATGCCCTCAGAATTAGGATACCACAGCCGCGCACCGGGGATGTGGTGCCAACCAGCGCAACTATTCCACAGGTGGTTCCATATACATTCGATGGCTCCCCGTTGAACATCCCGGTTGATATTGAGAGCGCTGACACATGCGGCAGGCTTTTCATATACCGAACGGATGAAATACAACGTCCTGAATGTCTGTATGTCTCGTATCTCCGCGATTTCAGCCCGGGCATCACCACTTTCACCTGGAATGGCACCGATCTCGATGGGAAACCGGCCTCCCCCGGCGAGCTCACCTTCCAGCTCGTCGTGTACAACAAGAAAGCCCCGGTTACCTGGGTGGCAAATGGCCCGACGAGTGCCGGCGGCACCCTGCTGGTTGAACGCACCCTGACTGGACTGCGGGCGGTTACCCACGACGAAACGTCCCTCGTGTCGTACCGCATCGGCGCAATG
>CAYWBT010000008.1:0-33924 GCA_964456585.1 uncultured bacterium | reverse complement strand
TAACGACAGGCGTCCGGTTCTGCGAGTTTGTGAAAAGCCTCGTGTGTGTTTACCGGAGCTTGCCGGCGCGGGAGAGATGACCAACCGAAGGACACTACTCCACACGAATTTTGCCGCGCCGGAGCACAACCATCAGCTCCAAAGCAAGAAGGGCTCGTACTGGACGAGCCCTTCTTGCGATTGTTATTGCGCAGTGCGTTTATTTAAGAAGCATCATTCTCTTTGTCGCACTGAACTTACCAGCCTGGATTCTGTAGAAGTACAGGCCGGCTGAGACCATGTGTCCGCTGTCATCGGTCGCATCCCAGATGATCGAGTAGTTACCGGGTGCGTAGTTTCCGGAAGCGAGCGTTTTCACATGACGTCCCAGGATGTCGTACACCTTGAGATTCATGTTGCCCTGTTCCGGGATGGCAAAGCTGAGCGTGGTTGACGGGTTGAACGGATTCGGGTAATTCTGGTTCAACGCGAAATCAACCGGCAGATCGGCTTCGACACTGGTTGTATTCAACATGACAACGGTATCTTTCTTGAACGTGCTGTTCACGAGGGTCGCCTCAGCAAGCTGAAGCATATCGGACGTGACAGCGGCGTCTTCGAGAGCAGTGAACGTGAACTCAGCCAGGATGCCGTCACCCGCGAAGTTTTCCGGGCCGATCACGGCATTGCTGAATCCAACTGCACCGTCATTCAGTGACGGGAAGTAGTAGCTCTGGGCATCGACGAAACCGCCGTTCAGAACACCCTCGAGCTGGAACACGCCGGCATCGTAATCAAGGTTGACAAAGTAACCCTTGATATCGGCACTGTTCGTGATCACCGCCTGAATCGTGAAGCTCTCTCCCGCTTCGAGCGAAGAGGGCACATCCATCAGTTCCACGACTGCTTCGAGATTGGAAGCAGACTTTGGAATCGCGGACTTCCCGGCATAAATCGGCTGTGCACTATCGACATCTGTACCGGTGTAGTTGGTTGATGCGATGGTGAGATCGGCGATGTCAACCAGACCGGTTTCATCGATGTCCGCCCACTTCCAGTTGCTCGGCGCATTCCAGTTCGCGCTGTCGGCTGTAGACGTTGCATGGTAGGCCGTTGAGATCTGGTCGAGGTCTTCCGCATCGATACGGTAGTTCGGCCAGGTGACACCGGACGAATCGACGTATCCGACACAGTCACCGCCCATCAGTATACCGAAGTCGACGTTCAGTGTGTCGAGTCCTGCGTACACAGAAACCGCCTTCAATTCCGGGATATACCGGTTGTAGTAGGTCACGAGGTCCCACTCACCCGGCGGCACACGGAACAGTTCGAACAGACCGGAGGTGCTCACCTGGTACTGGATACCGGGCGTGTCTGAGTCGGCGTCGTTTGCCGTGTAGAACGAGGCATCAGAGTACGGTTCATAGGAACCGCGTTTCCTCAGCTCGAACGTCACCGTAACATCGTGCGTGGTACGATCTTCGCCTTCCAACTCCACATTCCCCTTAATAAGACTGCGCGGCTGCATGCTGACAATCGTATTGGCAATGTTGAGCGGCAGGATATTAACGCCTTGGTCCAGGAACCTGGTCTGTCCCTGACCGGTCATAAATCCGACTGCGTTGCTCACCTCGACGGGATTGATGGTTCCCAAGGCAACTACCTTGAAGGTGGCAATCGCCGAACCTGTATCGGCATTACCGACATCGATCTGGTTGTTGCTGTTCCACGCCGTCGCGTTAAGTATCCACCGCTGGTTGGCAGCATCATCTTCGACCGATTGGGGCAGAAGCGTACCAAGACCGGGAACCGAGTCGGTAAACGGTTCCGACGGGTTGACAAGCGTGAAGTAGTTCTGATCGATGGCAAGCCAGAAGTCCATGAGCGTAATGTTCAGGGCGTTGGCATCACAGGCATTGATCGAGAAGGTTATCGTATCGCCCTCGGCGGCACTGACCTTCGTCGGCTGCATCATGAGGTGCTGCTGAGGAACCGCCACGCCGGCATTAAGATTCTTGATGATCAACTGACCGGGTGCCCGGTACAGGGTCTGGCCGGAGTTGAAGTCATCCCCTATCTGGTCGATACCGATGTAGACCCAGTAGGTATCGGCGGTGAGAGGATTAGCGGTATTAGGCATGTCTTTGGTATATCTGGTGAGGCTACCTGCATCGGAGGGTTTCCGGATGACCACGTCATAGTAGCTCTCCGAATCCTCGCTCAGCCAAATGCCTCCAGCAGCTTGGGAACCATCGTCATCGGTGAGACAGAACGAGGAACCCGGGCTTCCGTTGCTGGCGACAACCAGAGCAGGTGGTGTTGTGGTCAGCGGAGAACCGTGCGCAATACCGGAAGTCGTGGTCGCAGAAACGATGAAGATACCAATGTTTGCATCGTTATCAACATCGAAAGACTGGAACCTGATCCGATAAGTCTCGGCGGCATTCATCGTTACCCCGTCCGCAGGCGGATCGTACGCACGAACGAACGGATCGTTGACGAAGAAGATCTTGTCGGGCGAATCGGTGGTCTGCAGAATACCGTTCACATCGCTCGGATTGAGCGCGACCAGGCGCTTCGTACCGTCAACAACGTTCTCATCTATGACCGCATAGATGTGGTACTCCTGAAGCAGGGTCGGCGACCAGGTTGCATTCTGTGCCTTGAATTCCTGGATGTCCCAGGCGTACCAGGATAGTGTATTGGTATCGTAATCTTCCTGGATGTTCGAGGTTATCAGGACAGCTAAAGCGTCGGCGGTAAGGAGATCAGCCTGCGCTGCACCGTAATCGGCGAAACCATCGGCTCCCTGGTCCGGATAGAGGTACAGGGAGATCAGACACGAATTATCGATGTCTTTGTCCCCGTCCACACCGGCTTTAGCCCAGCTCAACATGACAACATCCTTGCTCCCCAGGTCGATCTGGACCCCGGCGGTGGCAGAGCTATCATATTCGTTGATACTGTCGAGTTTCAGGTACGGGGAGTGCGCTATGACGACATTGAGGCCGCTGGTGCTGTTGGCACCCTGCGCCTTGAGGACGTGCTGATGCTTGCCGTCGTTGGCGACCGCATACAGCGTGTAGCTTCCCGCATCGATGTACGCGCCGGTGAGCGAATCGGGGAGGACACTCCAGTTCCATTGGATGAAGCCCTGGACGTCTTCCTCATTCTCCACGAGCGTATCGGCAAGAACGATTGTTTTCGCCGGGTCACCGAAGCTATCGACAACCTTCGCCGTATCGGGGCCGGAGGTCACGAGGTCGCTCAGGGTCAGCGCGGATTCGGTCGAGTAGTAAATGATGACTTCGGCTTTGTCGTCGTAGTCGTCAACCTTGATGTAGAGATCGACATCAGTCTTCTTCGTCGACGTACCGGCCTCAGTGCCATCGATATCGATGTAACTACCGGTATCGACTGTTATATCGGCATCATCACTGTAGGTGGGACCCTCGGTGTCAAAGGTTGCATCCTGATCCTGATCCCATCCCATGTATTTCACCACCGGCCAATGCTGGACCAGCAGTTTGCCGGAACGCGCAAGCGGGAAATCACCGGTCAAGTCGCTCGAAATATAGACCCAGTACTCACCCTCGGTCAGGAAGGTCGTATTGATCTGGCCGGTCGAACCGGTACCCGCTTCGTTCACGGTAAAGAACGTTTCGGATGTGAACTCGATGGCCTTCTGAGCACCGCTCGATGTTACCACGAGATGATTCAGTGTCGAATCGGGAGCCACCCAGAGTGTATAGGTAATATCATTGGTATCTGTTCCGGCCGTCGGATCAACCAGTGTAGAAGCGACACCGGCACCTTGATCCTTGGCGAAATCCGGCAGGGCTGCAAAGAGAGCTGCCGCCGTCGCGGGGAATTTCTCACCGTGGGTGGTCGTCGAATCGTTGTCACCGGAAAGATTGCTCTGGAATGCAACGAGTTGGAGAGCGCCGGCATTACGGTAGGTGATGAACGCACCGTTGCCATCCGTAATATCAGCCTCATTACCGGCAATGACATCGAGCACATAGTCGTCGGTTGAGACCGAGGGAGCCGCATCGGTGGTAACCGGGAACATGATCCACAGCTCGTCATCACTCTTGGCATTTGCCGTGTCAACATCGATATAGATAACATTGTTTGTGGTTATCGTCGTACTGGTACCGAGCGAGAACGTCGTCCCCGTAGAGGTACTCCAGGTAAGGGCAATCTCACCCGCAATGCCAACATCGTTGTCGACATCGGCGACATACATGCCGGTCGGCAGCGTGAATTTTAACTCGTTGAGACCGGTATTGCTGTTACTTCCAAATTTGAAGTACAACATCTGGAAGTAATAATTATCGTCGGTGTTACCACCCGGGCCGTTGACATAGGCGCCCTTCGGTACCTGGGAAGGTGTTGCGGTCAGTGTCTGCACCGCAAACGCTTCTCCCGCACCAACGATCAGCAGGAGCATAATGAGTAAAACAATTGATTTTGATCTCATTTGACTTCTCCTTCGTTTTTCGTTAGTATGAATCACTACCTGTTTTTTCATTAGTATTGTGAGCCTTTCAATATACCTTTTACGTCTTTTCGACCTATTCTTGATGATTTTCATCGCACAGGATGTTCATCGATAGAAAACTGTGAGTAAAAATCGGTGTTTCATATGTACACAACCTACTGTGCTATCATCATAGGCAAATTCTCCTTATTGTTTACCATTCTTTGATTTACGGTGCGTTTCATGTTTTACTCGATTCTTTTCTTATTGATAACTCAATACTTTTCCCTTAATTCAAAAAAACAAATCGAAGGAGAAACATAAAAATACATATACCTATATATGGTATCGGAAAATACCCATGAAATCTTTAATGAAAAATTATTTATCATATTTTTTTACCCGATATTGTCCCGGGTACGTACCGAACAATGGCATCAAGGCATGTGTATAGATACACCTTGTTCACCGAAAATAAGCGTACAAACCTGCTCTTCAGATTAAGCATAATTAGTGCCAAACAGATAGATTTCGTATAAATAACACACGAAAAAGCTGTATAGCCTATACCATAATGCTTATATATTTCTATAAGTTATGGCAATACACCGGCAGGAAACAGACAATCGTCACACGCGGTATTCCGGAAAAGATTTTCCACGAAGCCTTTCGGTACTACGGAAAAACTATTCATCCGAGGTGGAAACTTTTTCCCAATACGCTTGATATACGTGTCCCCTACCCCTGAAAACGACAGGTTAGAAACGCATATTCACACCGGTTTTCGATCATTGTTCGATCTATTTTCACAGTTCTTGTATTTATTATCGGCTTTTTCACCAGGATTCTTTAGGACAAATTCTTCTCATTGCTCACCTTCGGTATTCACCTTTTCTCACACAGAAAAGTACTTTATAACATTTTTTACTTGACAGTATAATATCTTACACATATATTATCGTATAATAGTTTACAGGTTTCATTTTTTCTGTATAAACCGGTAAGTGAAAAGAAGTAGTTTTTCCTCATACCGGGTGCCGAATACTTAATCCTGCTGGATAGAAGAAGTGAACATATACATCAGTATCGAAAGAATCTTATAAACGGCCCTAGGAGGATAGACAATGTCGAAAGCATTAACCAGCCGTCAGGAAACTATCCTGGCCTTCATAAAAAAATTCAGAGACGAGCGGGGTTATCCGCCGACGATTCCGGAGATTCAGAAGGAATTCGGCATAAAATCCCCCAACGGCGTAAACAATCATCTCAAGGCGTTGACCCGCAAAGGATATATCAAGCGTGATTCTTCCCGGGCCCGTGCGCTTGAGATTTTCGGGATGAAACCAGATGGGCTGCCGATTATTGGTGCTGTCGCCGCCGGATCACCGATCCTTGCCGAGGAAAATCTCGAGGGGTATTTCAATCTTCAAGACCTCTACCAAAAATCCGACAATGTTTTCATGCTGCATGTCTCCGGTGACAGCATGATCAATGCCGGTATCTTTGACGGTGATTATGTAATTGTGAGGATGCAGCAAACAATTGAGACGGGAGAAATTGGCGTTGCGCTTATCGACGGCGAGGCGACGGTTAAACGTATAGTAACAGACGGCAACATTATCAGGTTGATACCGGAAAACAATTCCATGAAACCCATAACGATAACCAGAACAGATCCCTCATTTTGCATCGGCGGGAAGGTCATCGGTGTCGTTCGCCGGATGTAACCTCGGTGACGGTAGAGCGGTGCAAACATACGGAAGTACTGTTATGGCAAAGGTCTACAGGTAAGAGGAGGGCGACAGGCACCTGGAAACACACAACGAACAAACCAACCTTTCAGAATCTGCGAATACTTGGTATCAGGCTTGTAAAGCTGTTGCGGAACAGCTCATACTTAGCATTCCCGAATCCTACCAAACAAGAACGTTTTCCGGAATAATCGGCGATATCAAGGTCCTGTCATCGAAGAAAGCTCTTGCACTCATTTCACGAAAAAAGGGTCTCGGCGCACAGTATGCCGCTCTCTACCTGACTATGGGTATAGATGAAGGCAAGGGGTACCAAGCCTGTGCGAGCGAAGCTCTCGCTTTTGTACTGGGAAAACGAACAGCCAAAATCATCACAGGGCATATCCTTGATGTCGGCTGCGCCATCGGTGTAACCGCCGGGATACTCTCGCTGGAACACGTTATCGGCTTCGATCTATTCATCGATCTCGTTCAAACCGCCCGCTCGATCGATGATGTCACCGGCCGGAGAAATCGCTACCTTGTCGCCGATATGACAAAGGAATGGCCTTTTCAGCCTTCATTCGACACGGTTGTATGCGGGCTCGTGGGCCACCATTTAAAGACACAGCAGGACTGTGTCTCTTTTTTTTCAGAGGCGAACCGTGTGCTAAAACCATCCGGTTCGCTGGTGCTTACGCTTCCTTCCGGCACCTTGGCAACAACATCAAACCTTCTTGATATTTTCTACGCGCTCGAGCACTTCGGTTTCAGGATCGACCGTGAACAGTCCGGATTGGTACTTTCCAAAGACAGTGCCCATTCCCTCTTCTGGATGTTTCTCATCATCGCAGAGAAAATTTCCAGCGATACCGATTCCGTGTTCGTGCATCCAAATTTCTCGTTTCCCACCCTCAAGGTACCGGTTCCGCGAGAGAAGAAGGGGGAACGTGTCAAGAAAACTCTCCGCTCGGCACGGCGTATTCGCCACACGCAATTTGCTCTCGTGACGCTTACCGAGATGGAACAGAAATTCCCCGACACCATGCTCGATTACTCGACGATTGTCACTTTTTCACGGAAGTACATGCGGTGATAGCCGGATATTTATACCCGACCTTGTGGATAGAGGAAATTCGTTCTGTAACGGTATTAGCTTATGCTATAATTGCAGGGATCCTCGTCATCCACCGGAAATTTCCTCACAACTAACAGTGACCGGCTGTCGGCACTACAATCGAACGGACTCCGGTTGTGAACTGATGAACGCATGCCGCGAGAAACGCCGAAAACAGAACGTTTACCGTAACGAAAGCCCGTGTTTTTCGAGAAATTGCAGAACCGAACGGTGAAAATCCGACAGGTCATCGCCGGTCAGGGTTCGCTCCGGGATACCGAGTTGGAAACGGAATGTGTAACTCGTCTTCCCTTCAGGCAGTCCCTTCCCATCGTAGAGATACAGAAACCTGCTCGTTTTCAGGATGGGATGAGAAAACTCCTTGAGAATACTGGCCAGGGAATCGTAGTTCGAGGAACTGGACGCGAGTATGGAAAAGTCCATCCAGGAACCGGGGTATATGGGAATAGTTTCATAATCAACAACTGGATAAATCGTCCCGGACATGGCATCAAGGTTGAGTTCGAACCAGACTACCTGGGTGTCCTTCTCGAATGCGGGAAAGGTTTTCTCGTTCAGGTATCCGATGGTACCCACCCGGGCGCCGTGAAACTCGATATCCATTGATGCTCCGGGTACCTCCCAGGGTTTGCGAGACTGTTCGCTCTCTGAGAAGATCGGATCACCTGCATTGGTGAGGGTAAAGAGTTCCTCGACCACACCCTTCACCCAGGGAAAAAGATCCTGGAGACTTCCGCTCTTTTTAGACTGGTACACAACACCTGCAATCGCCTTTTTCTGCTCACACCCGTCCGCCGAGGGGTGGTAAACATTCCCCACCTCGTACAGCGAGAATCGATCTCTAAACATTGCGTTCGTTTCAACGAGCATGAGAAGATTAGCCAGGAGGTCGAGACGCATCCGGGTATTGTTCGCTGCAGGGGGATTCTGAATTGTCAGGGTTTCTTTCGGATTATACCCGATCTGATTCAACCAGTTATCATCGTACCAATTGTACGCATGTATTTCGTTAAATCCCTTTGCGGCACTCAAAAATCGGCGAATCTTATGCTGTTTGAGCAGCTGTGCGTTGAAGACGTAGGATTGAATCTCGATTTCCGGCATGGCGGGAACGATGTTATCATAACCGTAGAGCCGGGCAACTTCCTCTATAATATCATTCGGGATGGAAACATCACGCACACTCCGGTAGGGCGGGATGTGCACCTCGATGTTCCCGTCCTGCCTGTCACACCTGAATCCAAGCGATACCAAGATCGACACAATCGTATCGTCTGGAATATTCATCCCGATAAAACGGTTGATCATATCGGTACTCATGGTGAGGGTTCGCACCTTTTCCCCGGTATCTCCGGCGCAGGTAAGCGACGAACGTATCTGGGTATTCTGACCCGCATCGTTCAAAAGATGTACAAACCGTTTGATAGAAAGCCCCATATGATAGGGAGGCTGTCCCTTTTCGAACCGCATACTCGCGTCGCTCCGCAGGTTAAGCCGCAGGGAGGTTCTCCGTATCCGTGCCGGATTGAAGTTGGCGCTTTCGAGCAGAACCCGCGAGGTATCATCTTTGATCTCGGTATCCTCTCCGCCCATGATGCCGGCAAGAGCGATGGGGCCGTCGTGATCGCAGATCATCAGGTCATCGGGAATCATCTCCCGATCAGCACTATCGAGGGTTCTAAACCTTCCCTTCTTTCCGAATGGCCTGACAATGACATCTCGAACGCGCTCACCATCGAAGGCATGCATCGGCTGGCCGAGTTCGCACATGATAAAATTGGTCAGGTCGACCAGGAGATTGATGGGCCGTAACCCGATAGCGAGAAGAAGATACTGAATTTGTACCGGTGAGTACGCTGCTTTGAGACCATCGATATCGAGGCAGCAGTATCCCGGGCAGTTCATGTAATCCTCCACAACCAGAGGAAACGGGTCATGTTCATCCCACGCCGAGGAATCCGCCGTTTCGAGAGGCTTGAGGTCACGATTGTAGATCGCCGCCAGCTCACGGGCAAAACCGTAATGACCCCAGAGGTCGGGACGATGGGTAATCGTTTTGTTGTCAACATCAAGAATGTAATCCACCGGTGGAACCAGGTCGGCGAGTTCGGTTCCGATCGCCAGGCTGTCGGGAAATGCCATGATCCCGACGTGGGACTCACCCCACCCCAGTTCCCGTGGACTGCACAGAATTCCCTGGCTCAAGCAACCGTACACCTCCTGTTCACGCACCACCATTCCTTCAGCGATCGTGATGCCCGGCGGGGCAAACGCCGACTTCATGCCAATCGCAACATTCGGCGCACCACAGACTGTCTGACAGGTTTCCGAATCCAGGTTCACGGTTACATAGTGCATGAGCTTATCGCTATGTCCCGTGTCAATCGGCTCAACAGCGGTGATTTCCCCGACCCTGATGCCCTCGACCGATCTTTCGAGTATGTCAACGTTTTCGACTTCCGCGGTTACCATGGTAAGTTTGTGGGCAACTTCCGCAGGGGTACAGGCGGGAAGGTCAATATAGTTCCTGAGCCATTCGAGCGACAGTTTCATATAGCAGGTATCCTTTCAAAAATCTCTATCTGAGGTATTCTTTGTTCTGCCATTACACCGATGCGGAAAACTGTTCGAGCATCCGGATATCACCGCTGTTAAAGAGACGTATATCCGGGATGCCATACTTCATCATGGCAAGCCGGGTAAGCCCCAGCCCGAAGGCAAATCCGCTCCACTTCTCAGGGTCGATGCCGCCGAACCTGAGTACATTCGGATGCACCAGTCCACAGGGCAGCAGCTCAAGCCACCCCTCATTCTTGCAGGATTTACACCCCGCTCCCCCGCAGATCAGGCACTTGATGTCAAGTTCAAAGCCGGGTTCAACAAAGGGAAAGTAACCGGGCCTGAGACGAGTTTCGACTTCACGGTGAAAAATCTCCGAGAGGAGCAGTTTCATGACATTGATGAGGTTCGCAATCGATATGGTGCGATCGACCATGAGACCCTCGAGCTGGTAGAAAGTGTTATCGTGGTTTGCATCGGTCGTCTCATACCGGAAACAGCGTCCCGGCGCGATAACCTTCACCGGAGCGCCGTACTTCTCAAGGGCACGAACCTGCACCGCCGATGTTTGCGTGCGGAGTACCATGCCGTTCGTGAGCCAGAAGGTATCCTGCATCTCGCGAGCCGGGTGATCGAACGGCGTGTTGAGCGCATCGAAATTGTAGTGCTCGGTCTCAATATCGAAACCGGTTTCAATGTAGAATCCCATGCTCATGAATATTTCTTCAAGTTCCATCTGTACCAGTGAAATAGGATGGAGCGAACCGATCGAATGTCCGGCACCGGGGAGGGTCATATCGAGTTTCCGAACTTTTTTTTCAGGCGCCGTTTCCGACAATTTCCGTTCAAAATCTGCAATGGTTTGCTCCATGAGATTCTTCAGGTCATTGAATCCCCGACCAAAGGCACCGCGCATTTCGGGGGTAAGTGACTTGAAATCTATTCCTTTACGAAACTCGGCAAGCCGACCCTTCCTGCCCAGGAACGCCGTCTGCAAATCCCCGAGTTCCTTTATGGTGGCACACGACTCAACCGCCTGGAGAAACTGCTCCCGTAATTCGTCTATCGCTTGCATTGAACCTCCACATGCAGGTATCTGTTACCCGTTTGTCCTGTCCGAAAACGCCCCGTGTTCGGCGGCATGGAATGTTATTCCCGTAGATGGTAATCATTTATGACTTTTATACTACATAATATATTGAATTAAGCGGTACGAATCAATTCATAATTGATTCGATATGCCGGAAGATAAAAAAAGTAATGCCTTGAGGAGGACCTACTGTGGGACAGGACAACCTGAAGGGTGTAAAAACAAGAATATCAACGCACCGTCAGGAAAAGATATCCCACGGTTCCGGGATAATTACGGGCATCCGTGATGGCACTACACCACATCGGTGCAGAAGGATAGATTAATCGAATTCGCCGCTCGGCTCCCACGAGGTGATGTGTCCGATCAACGGTGTAAACGGAGGCTGAGTTGCGGGATTTGAAAGGTCAGGATCGTACTCGTAAACACGGGTCGGCGGACTGTATCCCGTTTTACGCACCCAGGCGAGTTTGGCATTTGTATAATCAGAATTATCGAGATTATCGCACATGGCCGCGCCCCCGAGATGTACTGTCGAACCATATTTATTGAGTGTCTTACCCGACCAGTTCTCGATGAAATCGTCACAGTTCGCCCAGGGATCGCCGCTGTTATACGGATTCTGAAAACCGGCGGCGGTCTTGTTGTTCCAGTCGAGATAGATCTTTCGCGCATTGTTCGAGTAATCATAGCGGCGGTTGGCATCGCGGTCGCACCAGTTGTACTCGTCAACCGTCGGGGCACCATCAACGAGTGCCGCATTATACCGGGTATTCGAGGCAACCGGCCGGCTTGACGAGGTCGTGTAGTCGGCGGCCTTGTTCCAGGCGTTACTCAGAAAATAGATTCGATGCTTGGTCATCACACTCGCGCCCTTTTTTGCATCGGTGTTGAAATGACCCTGTAAATAGATGATGGAATTACTGGCGATCGTCAACCTGTCCGTGAGCAAAGCTGCATTCGTAAAACGCGTCTTGGTACTGCAGTATATCAATCCGTTTGCCGGCCATTTACCGGCGGCATTCATGGCACCGACATCGATAGTCATGACATAGTGCCACATATCCTCATTGCGATTGTAAATCGTATCTGCATCGGCCCAGGTGGGATTCGCGATATGGGTGGTCTGGTCGATATGGAGGTCAGCTTCCAGATCATAGTATTCTCCCACATCGAGATTTCTGACCGGAGGGGGAGATTTATACGGAACCTTGTCGCGTACGACACCACTCCATCGTTCACGTGCCCCATTGACAGAATCGTCCCAAATCGGATTCGCGGACTCATAGGCGACGCCTTCGGATCCTCTCGGGCTCCCGGGAGTTATTTCAACCAGCGAGCCGGCATCATCGGTTTCGGTGATGTAGCAGCTTCCGCTGTCGTCCGGCCTTCCCCAGGCATCACGGCTCCGGATTATTGAGCCTGTGGCGGTAAACGAGTTGGTTATAACATCGAGACGGGAACCGGATGGCCTGACGTACAGGTTGCCGTTGGCGTGCACCTTCCCCCGTATGGCCTGGGATGCACCCCGGACGAACTCTCCCATATCCCGTGAGGCAAAATATGAGAATTGGAACATGGCTTCCAGCTCACCCTTGGCCCTGACCCGCTTGTGAATGTTGCCGAACCAACCTTCGGATTCGATCACAAAAGAATTTTCGGTCGAGTAATACACGCGGAACCGGAAGCCGTGTTCCAATTCCGTATCAAACATCGGCGGATGGCTCCCGGCTTGCGGCGGCCATTCCCACCGGAAAAAACCAGCGTCGTCTACCGTATAGTTCTGAAGGCTCGTTTCCAGGAGTCTTTCACCCGATTCGGTAGAGTCATGATTCGACGTATGTGTCGTCTTCAGATAACCGCCGTTTATCAGCTCGCGATAGGCCACCTTCGCGCCGATTTCCGCCATATTCAATGCCTGGGTGGCTTTCTCAAAGTTTTTCGAGAGCACATTGTTCGTGCTGGTACTCATCATGACACCGACACTGAAGACGCTCAATGTCATCAGTATGACCAGCACGAGAATCAAGGCAAATCCTTGCTCACTGTTATTCTGTTCGTGGCAGTGCATGTCATTCTTCCCTGGTTTATCCGGCAACCAACGTGATATTCTTGGGAACGACAATGGTCCGCAACTCGACCCGTTTATACGAATCGCCGTAGTCGGCATCAACATATCCCTTGATGGTATTCGGTGACCGGGCACGGAGATAAATTTCCATCATGCGAATATCGTTAATTTCAGTCGGAACATCCACCCAGGTGTCATTTTTCAGCAGAAAGCGAACCTGGAAGTCTTCAACATCTCCGGCGAGAACCTGCGGTCCGTAGGGCCCCTGTGTCAACACCATTAAATTGGGACGACCCTCATCATCCTCTTCAACAAAAAAACTGTAGTGGGATACAACTGTCACCGTGCTCCCGAGAGGATACGCGTGTTCGAGATGATTTGTCGGATTCCACGGCGGGTAGGCGTCATGATAGATATGCTGATCGCTGGCCAATTTCGTGCACATGAACACTTCCTGCCAGCCGGACGGCGGATACGATATCACGACCAGATCATAAGGTTCGATTCCCACCGAGGAATCTACCTTTACCGTGGCACCATGATTTCCCATCTTTTGGGTTGTCGCCATTACCAGCGACTTGTAGCTTCCCAGAACGCAGAGTGAATCGGATACATCGACACCGCCATCATAATTATCGAGAACGCTGAACACGCTCAACGGCGGGATGCCGTTGCCTGCCAGCTTCAACTTTTCCGCGATATAATTCGACGCCCAGCGCATGTCCTGCTGCATTTCAGCGGTCATTTTGCTCTCATCAAAATTTTTCGTCTGGGTGAGAAAAAACTGGAAAAGCGCAGACAACAGGATAACCGCGACAGTCGAGGCAACGAGGATTTCCATAACCGTCATCCCACGTTCATTCCTATAGTATATCTCGGCTCGAGTACTCAGAATGCTGCGATTCATCTCCAACCACCTCCCAGTATTATAGGTCAATTGCTCTCATCGACACCCACCGCGGTCAGAATTACCCGCCTCTCTTCTCCATCGGCATCAAGCCAGGTAACGGACGAGGTAATCAGCTTCGACTTTTCAATTGGATTGAGATCTTCGATATCCCAGAATTGGGTAAAAACCCCGCTCGCAAATCCGGTTTGATCCACCGGATTCAAGGGGTTTTCATACGATCCATCCTGCATCTGTGAACTGTTATATCCATAGTTCAGCAAAATCTCGATCCTGTTCTGCGCCAAGATTACCGCCTGGGTATGACGCAAGCTTAAAAAATTCTTTTTCGAGACTTCCGTAACGACCGATCCTATCATGGCCATGCCCAGTATCATGATAAAGGTGGCCACCACGATTTCGATGAGGGTAAATCCGCTCTGACTTTTCCCATTCATCAATTATACTCCTTGATTCTACCGGAGATCATGGTAATTTCAACCCTTGTCGTATCCGCTGCTCCATCGGTGATTCTTATCACACCCATCGTTTCTCCCTCAAACAGGCAGTTTTGATCGATCTGTCCCTGTTCGTTGAAGACCGCAAGCCAGTTTACAAATGATACCTCGGCAAACGAAATCCCCTCATCAAGTTGATAGGAAACACCAATAACCTCCGGCGAACCAAGCGGATCCCGAACAATATCGAATGTTCCGTCTGCAAAAAATTCAACGCCGTGATTGGCACCTTCGTTAATCGCCTTCATACGGGCCAGGTACAGGGTGGATGTCACCGAACTTGTGCTGCCCCGCAACTTGTTTCTCGAGAAGAGCGGCTCAAGCCGGGGAACGGCAATCGCGCTAAGTACACCAATCAGGAAAACGATCAACATCATTTCCAGCAAGGTGAAACCTTTTTCGTTCGCATGTATCATTGGTAGTATTCTTTCAATTTATACACGTAATAAACGCTCATGTCACTAGGAAAAATGTGATCCATGTATCATATTGGAATTATTTTTCCATTTTGATACTATTTTTTTCATGCTGTGTACGTCCTTCGCGAAACCGTAAGCCGACTCGTTTTCACCCACCCACACGAGGCCGTAAAGCCTACGAGTGCTCTTCATGTCTTCATCTGTTCATTTCATCATTTTGCATGATACACGACAACATATGCTTCCTCACTTATAAATTTCTTACTGGGAGAAAAGCAAAATTCATGCCGATATCAGTGCTCTCGTCCTTATCGGATTGGTCGAACGGAAGAAAAAACGTTGTAATATTTATACATACTTGTGTTAATATATGAAAACCGGTAATAAAACCAATTTATTTTTCTTTGCCGCACCAGAAACCGGGCAAACGAAAGCACGCTGTCGGAAGGAATGTCAGAAATTTTTCGAAGAGCAGTTAAACGCCGTACGAGTGATTAGGCTCGAACAACGAGATTTTGGAGTACCCGCACATCACTTTTTCACTTATGATATGATTTTACACCGCTATATAAAACTCGGAAACCCATTATTTTTAGGAAAATATCATGTTTTTTAAAAAAATGCTTGAAAATACTTTCGAAAAACATTATTTTTAAGGAGTATTTTTGATATTTATAAAAGACTGTATAATATATTGATTATCATAGTTTCGTGGTGTTCCGGACCGTCTTTTCTTCTGGTGGCGTCATAATTGAGTTTTTCATACCGTACTGTACTGAATGCGGTCATTATTCTCTGGTAAAAACCGTTCTCTATAAAGGCTAAGCAATGCAAGAACAATTCCCAAACGACAAAACTCTTTTAGCGAACCTTGTCGATATAAAAAAACCCAATCTTGTCTTCAATGAGATACGAACCTGCATCTCATCATTACCAGTTGAATTTGATTTTGAACCGTTAGAAATTGTTTTTAATGACATTATAAAGCTCTATAATGGAGAATACGAAGGCTATAAGAAATGCAATACCCACTACCATGACCTGGATCATACGTTGGATGCTCTTCTGTCCATGACCAGGCTTATTCATGGTTACTCGTTAAGCAACCAGGTGATATCCGGCAGAAACATACTTCGCGGTTTTCTCAGTGTACTCATGCATGATACGGGGTATATCCAAACACAGGATGACACGAGAGGAACAGGCGCAAAATATACGCTCAAACATATCTCACGAAGCATAGTATTTTTAAAGAAATATTTCAACACCCATAGCTATTCAACTGAGGATTTTGCGTTTTGCAGTAACTGTATCTTGTGTACCAATATTAATACCCCGATACACGAAATAAATTTTACTTCACCTGAAGAGGTACTTTTGGGAAAAATGCTCGGCATCTCCGACCTCGTTTGCCAGATGGCAGATCGCATCTATCTCGAAAAATTGGTTTTTTTATATTGTGAATTTCTGGAAGGAAAGGTGCAAGGTTTCTCGAGCGAGTTGGATTTGTTTAAAAAAACCGTTGGATTTATCAATATAGCGACGAGAAGATGGCATGAGTTGGATGACTACAATGAATACTTTATCGATCACTTCAGGGAACGCTGGAACATCAATCGTGATTTATACATGGAATCCATCAAAAAAAATATAGACTATCTCGTTTATATACTTGATGTTGATGAGAAACACTTCGACACATACCTGAGGCGGGAAGGTATTGTCCCTGAGGCACAGAAGCACATGCTTTCTTTCACTGAGTAATATCGACTGTCTCTTCCTCTTTCACTGTTCCTCACGTATTACTTCGCACACCATCTTCCGTTACATGAGAACGCTCTGCTGTGATGTGCCGGTGTAGATTGATTCCTTGCAGGTACCCGTTCCGGGCAGCGCCAGTGCGAAATTGTATAATGTCATTGACAGCAGTCAGGTAATACCGTATTTTATGTACACTTGAAAGTCGTTTATTTCTCGTTGTTGATTATTCTGGAGGTCGTATGGGTAACAAGAATTTGCGAAAAAGTGAATTGCGGCAACGGCGCCAACGCAGAGAGAAACATATCAAACAGAGAATTCACGAAGCAGTACGAAAGTCGAAAGATAAAAAGTGACAGGAATAAATCCTGCGTACTTAACCTACTGAAAGACAAAAATGCGCACAGAAAAAGTAACTGTGCGCATTTTTTCATTTTTTCCGGTCGTTATGAAATTACTTCCGCATGATATCCTTCACACAAAACGGAGGCTTTCGGCGATCGCCAGTCTCCTGATCCTGCAGAAGGAGCGCGGTGAAGTAATTCCTTCTCCCGTCGGCCCTGCAATGGTGAACGCCATGTACGCTTCGCCATCATCCGGACCATCACCCTGATTGCTGTATCCGTTCGCCACGACGATGTTGGTATCCATCACCCGGGCGAAATCTGTTATGCGTTTCATATCATTTGAATGGATGAGCGCCGTATGTCCGTACCCGTGTTCGGCTTCAAAAGAGCACTGCACCCCTTCCTTAAAGTCCTTCACCCGGACGATCGGGATCATGGGCATCATCTGTTCTTCCCTGACAAAGATATGGTCCTTGTCGGTCTCGGCGATCAGGAGTCGCGTTCCTTCCGGGATGTTCACCTTGATCAGGTCTGCCAAGTAAGAGGCACTCCGCCCAACCAATTCACGATTGAGAACATGATGGCCTTGTCCATCGGGAATAAACACCTTTTCGGTCAATAATTTCAGGGATACGTCATCGATCTTGAACGCCCCGGCCCGCTCCATCGCCAGCATGAACTGATCGAATACCGACTCGACAACAAAAACTTCCTTTTCCGAAATGCAGAGAATATTGTTATCGAACGAGCCGCCCATGATAATCGATTCCGCGGCATGATCGAGGTCCGCCGTTTCGTCCACGAGAACCGGAGGATTCCCTGGACCTGCCGCAATCACCTTCTTGTTGGTCGACATCGCGGCTTTGACCACTCCCGGGCCGCCGGTTATGGAAAGAAGCTTGACATCGGGATGATTGAACAGCACTTTAGCGGTTTCAAGCGTAGGTTCATTCACACAGGTGAAGAGGTTTTCCGGAAAACCGCCGGCGACGACAGCCCGGTGACAAGTCTGTAGTCCGTAGGCGGTAACCTTCTTTGCTCCCGGATGGGCATTGAACACAACCGTGTTCCCGCCGGCAACCATGATCATGATATTGTTTATCATGGTTGGTGTCGGATGGGTGGATGGTGTAATCGCCCCAATGATACCATACGGGGCGTACTCCTCAAGACACACACCCTTTTCACCCGACCATGACCGCGACACCAAATCCTCCGTACCGGGGGTATTTTTTGCACAGTTCTGGTGTTTCAAAATTTTATCCTTGTAATCACCCATACCAGTCTCTTCAAACACCCGCTTACTGAAATCCTCGGCATGATCACGCAGCACCCGGCGGAGAATGCCGATGAGGCGCTCACGGTCGCGGATGCTGAATTTCTGAAACTCAATAAAAGCTTTTTTTGCGGCTGCAATTGCATCTTCCATACGGTCGAAAACACCGTTGTCTCCCCGAATCCCGGTCGATTTCGAAATTGCCGGCATCGGGGGAGCGCTCACAGAAGGTGATACAACAGCCACCCTTTGCGGAAGACCGTCGGTTGTAGTAGTCACCGTCTCTACAACCGATTCCACTATCTTCCTGATTTGTCCCTCGTCTATCATGGCTCACCCTCGTTTATATTTCACGTTGTCTGCATCAGCCACCCTTGATCATGTCTTCCATGTCCTCGTGAGGACTTGCGATAACCTGGGAGGAAACAACCTCACCCAGCCGTGCCGCAGCTTCTGTTCCCGCTTCGACCGCAGCCTTGACAGCACCGACATCACCGCGAACCATGACAGCAATGTAACCACTCCCGGTCCTCCGGTAACCGACGAGACTCACCGATGCAGCCTTTAGCATAGTATCAGCAGCTTCAACGAGCGCAGTGAAGCCTCTCGTTTCGATAAATCCTAACGCCCTTCCTGCATCTGCCATTGTTCTTCTCCTTTTCGTTAAAAGTTATTATTCATCATTCAGTTCTCTCATCACTTTTCTCGTGAGATCTTCGATCAACTCTTCATACTCATCTTTCGTGCTCTGCGATTGATCCGCCGATCCTGTACAGGAACCGCAGCTCATGCAGGCGGTGCCGCCGATCTTGATACCGAATTTTTCACGGACTTCCTCAAGCTTTTTAATATTCGGCTCACTGATCGGTTTCATGCCGCCGAGTGAGTGTGCTGTCAGTGAAATCGAGGCAAAATGCTCGACCGCCTCCATCTTGTAATAGGCATTCATCACATCTTTGCCGAGGGTAATCGCGCCATGATTTGCCAGCAGGATTGCATCATGACACTTCACCAGTTCCGTAATCGATTCGGCAAGCTCCATGGTCGACGGCGTTCCATACGCCGCAAGCGGGATGGAACCGAGCGAGATGATGATTTCGGGTAACGTCTTGAATTCAAGGGGTATGTTCGCGACAGCAAACCCTGTGCTTATCGGGGGATGGGCATGCACGAAACCCCGTATGTCATCACGTTGCTTGTATGCCTCGAGATGTATCATGAGCTCAGAGGATGGCTTTAAATACCCGGCACGTACATTCCCGTCCATATCGACCTTGATGAGCATGTCCGGCGACATGAATCCCTTGGAAACCCCGGTCGGCGTGGCAATCACGTACGTGTCATCCATCCGCATGCTGAAGTTGCCATCGTTCGAGGCGACCCAACCCTTCGTCCAGACACGTCTGCCCACCTCGCATATTTGCTCACGTATCTCTCGTTCCTGATTGTCCATGGTGCCCTCTGGTTTACTCTTTCATTAATCCGCGAAATCGTCCCCCGCACACACGATGGGCGGGGCTCACACCTGACCGGTTACTACCTTGACCGTTTCGCGGGCAACAATAATTTCTTCGTTGGTATCAAACATGATAGCGGCGATTGTCGAGCCTTCGGCATCCAACCGCTCTTCATTGGCGTTATTGGCTTCTTTGTCGATCTTAAAGCCCAGGAAGTCCATGTTCGAAAGCACTTCCTCGCGCAGTTCGGGATCCTTCATCGCGGCACCACCGGAGAAACAGATGGCATCGATGCCGCCCATGATATAAATCCATGCGCCGATATAAAACTTGATATCATACATATACTTATCATAGGCAAGCTTGGCGCGCTTGCTGCCTGCGGCAATCGCATCGATCACATCCCGCATGTCGCCTGATGTGCCGCTCAGCCCCTTGATGCCGGCGTTTTTGCTCAGTTCTGTGTACACTTCATCGAGGCTCATGCCGGTCTTCTTCATGATGTATGGCACAACGTACGCATCCATATCACCAACCCGTGACGATTGTATGAGTCCCGTCTGTGCGCTGAATCCCATCGACGTGTCGATCGCAACGCCGTTCTTAAAGGCGCAAACGGATGACGATCCTCCGAGATGACAGGCGACTATCTTATGGTTGTCCGGATCGAGGTTGAGGCGGCGCACGGTCTCGCCCGTCATGTAGCGGAGCGACGCACCGTGAAAGCCATACTTCTTGACTCCATACTTTTCATACCACTCGTACGGGGCACCATAGACGGCCGCATATTCCGGCTTGTTGACATGAAATCCGGGCTCGAAAACACCGACCATTTTCTTGCCGGGCAACAGTTCACCGAACATCCTGATCGCCTCGAGGTAGGGAGGATTGTGCGCCGGGGCCATGTCAATGTAGTCTTCCAGCGCCTTGATCGCCCGCTCGTTCAGTTCGACTGAACCGTTCACTTCACCACCCTGCACCGTCTTAAAACCCACCGCATCTATCTCGGAAATACTGTCGATAATCTCAGTTTCTATGAAATCCAGTCCGTTCCGTACCGCCTCCCGCTGGTTTAAAATAGATTCTTCCTCGTCACGCACCAGTGTATCCATTCCCCGGTAGTATCGTCCGCGCGCGTTTTCAGAGCCGACCCTTTCAATATGAATGCGGGCAATAACACGCTCGTCATCCATATCGATGAGCTGTGACTTAAACGATGTCGAACCAATATTGCAGACGATAACTTTCACGTGTTCCCCCCGTATTTCCTTGCCTATATGTTCAGCTCGTCAACAATCGCCAGGATATTCGAATCAGAGCCAGTTTTGTCTGGAAAAAACGCATACGCCGACTCCGGACCGCCCTCGTATATAACGATTTCTCCCTCTCCGGCACCGATATAATCAAACGAAACAAAGAGTGTTCCTTCTTTGTCTACATCGCGGGCATCTACTTCTTCCACCACGCGCAGCTTCTTACCCTCAATCGCCGGCAGTGTCGTGTTTAACACAACCGAACCTCTCACACGTCCTAAAAACATTGCTGCGTTACCTCTCCATATATCACTGAAGAACAGTACTCATTAACTGTTTACAGCCCGATGAATCCCGCGATTACCGCTTCGGGATTCGATCCCGAACCGAGCACAATAATGTTCGCACCGATGTCGACTCTCGCGGCACGGGCATCGAGTGTCTCACGGCAGTGAACCGCCCGGACTCCCTTGTTACGGTTGGCATAAATCGGGCCTTCCATACCGGTTCTCTCGACACACACGCCAAAATTTGACGCCCCGGAAGACACCGCCTTGGCGAGGTCTGCTACCGCGGACTCGTAGGATTTCCCGGTGAACTGCCTGACCTGAAATCCTTTTGATGCAAGGAATTTGGAAACGAACATGGCATCATCCGGAAAATCGGAAGCGACCGCGAGTGCCGCCGTGACAACCGGCTGGGAAGCGGCACCGGGAGTTGATGCCACCGCGTCCGCCGACCTCGTGATCGTGATGCCCTTTTCCCGTGCATAATCAACGGCGAGCGGTGTCAAGATGGCCTTTTTCGTCACGGTGATCGAGTTTGCCTGGATCCCCTCGAGGTCACGCTGGGTGATGACCTGCTTCCCTGTCATGTCATTGCTTCCAATGGACTGATTTGCCGCTCCGGAAACGGATGCAGCAGGGCCAGCTGCTACTGGAGCAGGCAAAGCCGGAGCAGGACCCGCCGCGACGGGAGCGGCATCACCGGACGAGGGAGACACCTCTACACCACGCAGAGCGAGAACCCGCTTCACTTCAGTGATTATGGCATTGATAAGTTCTTCCTGGTTCATAGATTTTCACCCGTTTTTATAATGGTATACTATATACTTCACCTAATCGTCAATAATTCCACTCGACCATGCCCGAACGGGAACCTGCGGATCGTCATATACCTCGGTCATGTAAATGCCGTCCCAGCTGAGAATGATCCGGTCACCCTTGCCGGCGCCGACGAAATCCGGAACTACCTCGGGACGACCTTCGGGTTCTCCCTTGGCATCGAGCACCTGCACGAGAAGCAGCTTCTTGGCGTTCAGGCTGGGATGTTTGATCGTCGAGGTCAGTGATCCAATGACGACGCCTTCTCTCATGGTATGCGCTCCCCCAAACCTGTCTTATACAATGTGCCTGACAATATCCGGATGGAGCGACGGTATGACCACCGCTGAAATCAGGACACCACGATCTTTCACCAGTTCCAGTGCCGCATTGATGGCGGCGCGCAAATCCTGGATCGTTCCGGTTACAATGACATACGACTTCCCGGCCAGTCCCTTACCGAGCCTGAGTTCGACAATTTCGACCTCGGCAGCCTTGGCCATGGCATCGGCACCCTCGATGGTCGCGGTCATGGTCATGGTTTCGAAAATCGCAATTCCGTCCCTGATCTCTGTTGTTCCCGGACTATAGAGGGCAGAGATAACCCGGTCATCGACACGGGGAATCACCAGGGAATCGAGGAAGTTGAAATCAGCGTTTTCTTTGGCAATGTCCACCGCGGACTTGACCGCATCCACATCGCCACTGAAGAGAATTTGGTAGCGTCCCGGGCAGTTCGGCGCCGAAATCAGAATATCTATCGGCGTCCGCTTCGCAATAAGGTCGGCAACCTCCAGTCCCTTTCCAACGCTGATGTATTCCAGGAACCCTATACACACACTCATGAAGTGATCCCCCCGATGACGATGAACTGCTCCGTAACATCTTCGATACGCCCGTCAATCGACGCATGAACGTTCGCACCGAGTGCGTTAGAAGGAATTTCTGCGATGAGATCGCCGGTCCTGACTGTGTCACCCACCCTGACAACCGGTGCTGAAGGAGCGCCGATATGCTGGCTGAGCATGATACGTACCCGGTCGGGTAAATAGGTTCCCAGCGGTTCAAAGTCGGTATGAACGAGATACTTCTCCAAGCCAAGTTTACGGGCATAGGTGAGCGCCGGGAGCTTCCGATATTCAAATGTTTCACCGCCGAGCAGACGGTTTGAAAAATCAAACTTCAATCCAGCCGCCTCGATTGCATCTCGAACCATTTTATATATCTTGTTCGGTGAGAGACCGAAAATGCAGGCGTACTGCTCGCATACACCGCACTGACAGCAAAGAAGCGCCTCCGAAACCATCTCCGCAATAAACGGATCGAGGTTCTTACTCTTTATTTTTTCAATGATCGCATCAATCTGCCAGGAATAGCTCATGATCTTTGCCGGTGAAATCGGATGCCCCATGGCATTTCGGGGACAGAGAATAGTGCATTCCTGGCAGGTACAGCACATCTTCGCCTGGATCTTGGTAACGCGCCCCGGCTGCTTCTTGAGCCGGATCATGGTGTGATCGGCGGGAAGCACGATAATACCACCGAGTACCTTGGTGATAACATCATCAACGCTCCCGATCGGGCCCATGATCGGACCACCCACCACAACCTCAGAAGGATTGACCGTCGCACCGCCGGCATACTCGATCATATCGCCAATCGATGTACCGATGGGCACTTCGATGGTAACCGGCCGGGCAACCTCACCGCCGATGGTAACAGACCGTGCGGTTACCGGTTTCCCATTGAGTGCCTCGGCAACCTGCATAAGCGTCGCGACATTACTGACGGTTACTCCCGCCATAAAGGGAAGACCACCGGGAGGAACGATCCTGCCGGTCACCTGACGAATCAGCACCTGTTCATCACCGGCGGGATAGTAATTCCCAAGCGGTGCAAGGGCAAGGTTTGGTTTGCCCTGGATCGCCCGGGTTACCGCCTCGACAGAATCCTGGTTCTTCTCCTTTATTGCGATAATACCGCGTCCGGCACCAACCTGTTCCATGACCGCTTCGAGGCCGCGAACGATGTTCGGGGCAGAACGAACCATGAGGTGCTTGTCCACCTCGAGAATCGGCTCACATTCAGCGCCGTTGGCTATATAGGTATCAACCTTGTTGGCCAACTTCACATTGGTCGGGAAACCGGCACCGCCGGCTCCGACAATTCCGGCATCACGCACCAGCGCAAGTATGTCAATTGCAACCTGCGCCACCTACATGTCCTTCCGGTAAACGGTATCTGATTCCATGCTGATCGAATCGACGATGCCAATGATCAAACCGTCCGTTGGCAGGGTCGCGGTCAAATCGGTCATTCGAGCGGAAGACCCCTGTACACAGAGCACAATCTCACCACGCCCGGCTCCCAGGGGATCATTGACCACGAGGGTTGATCCCGTGCTCACAATCTCGCTGTTACCCGGTTCATGTTGAATACGCTGAACTTCGACAAGAAGGAATTTTTGCCCGACGAGCCGATCAATCTTGACCGACGAAACGATTTCTCCTATAACCTTTCCAACAACCACAATACTACCTCACGTTACCGGATCAGACACCGGGTTTTTTCTGCGGTGGTGTTTGCTTGGATTCCTTCTTGGGCGTCGGCGCGGATTTTGCCACTATTTTTCCGCTCTTAACCACCGGATCTTCCTTGAGAATCCGGTCCATACCTGCATGCGGGCTGGCAATCACCTGGGCACCAACAACTTCGCCCACCGCTGACGCCGATTCTGTACCCGCGTCCACCGCTGATTTCACTGCGGCAACATCACCGGTCAAAACCACCGTTACCAAACCGCCGCCGACCCACTTCTGCCCGACGAGCGAAACACTCGCCGCTTTCATAGCGGAATCAGCTGCTTCCACTGCCGCAACAAATCCCTTGGTTTCAATAAATCCTAGAGCTTGCATTGAATACTCCTCCACTTATGTACGTGTTACTTGAAGAGTCCATCAAGCTCTTCGTGAGGACGAGGAATAATATGCGACGACACAAATTCCCCGGCGCTCTTTGCCGTTTCAGTTCCGGCCTCGACCGCAGCCTTAACCGAACCCACATCACCAGTAACAACCGTGGTGATAAATCCGCCGCCAATTGCAATCTGTTTTACCAATTCAACACTGGCGCTCTTCAACATTGCATCGGTTGCCACCGCCAGACCGGTGAAGCCTCTGGTTTCAAGAAGACCTAATGCCTTACTCATTTTATTACCTCCCTACACATTTAAGGTTTTATTTTTTTGTGGTTTCATTCCTTGATTATTTCAATATCCTGATTGCAATTGATATCAGCGACATTCCCCTCATCGGTGTCGAGATGGAGCTGAAGCCTCACTTTGTCCGAAATCCTGATAACCACGTTCTCAAACGTAACCGCACTCGGGCCACCGACCCGAACCTTCACCACATCACCATTTTTCAGTCCAAAGTATTTCGCCTCCCCTGGATTCATGTGAATGTGCCGCATGCCACGTATGCAACCTTCATTAAGCTGAAGCACACCCTGCGGACCGACGACGGTAACGCTTGCGGAACCACTGATGTCGCCGGACATTCTCAGCGGTGCATTGATGCCGAGATAAACAGCATCCGTCTTGGCAATCTCGACCTGCGAAAACTTCCTCATGGGCCCCAATATCCTGACACGCTCGAGGAGACGCATCTTCGGGCCTATAAGCGCAACCGTTTCCTTCGCAGCGAATTCTCCCGGCTGAAAAAGATCACGATACACGGTGAGCTCTTTGCCCGGCCCGTACAAAACTTCGAAATCCTCCTTGCAGATATGCATGTGGCGGACGGATACGCCGACGGGTATTTGTTTCGGGTTGATCATTTCTCCCGTTTCCCCACCACCGACTGTCCGGGGTATGGGAGCCTCGGCGGCAAGTCTTTCAGGGCCGATTTTTTCGAATACTTCTTTGATGATTCTTTCCAGTATTTCCTGATCGATCGAACTTGCTTTACTCATTACCGCCTCATTCCTCTCGGATTTCCCCCTTGACCTGAGGTATATATTGGTGTCACTCTCATACTAAATTACTCAACACAACAGCTTTTCACCAATCCAACTTGCATCTACCCACCATACAAACTGCCGTTTTCAGTGATTTTTAAGAGCATACATTATGTAGCCGGCATTTATGTGCGGAAATTAAATATACTATATTTTCTGATTCTTTTCAATACCAATGGAAGGAAAAATAAAAAAAATTCCGGTTCTGTAAAAATACGCGAAGACAGTACAAAATATCGATCCATTTACCCATCATTGTCAAGCACTATTTCGCCACGAAGGCAATTCTATATTGAAAAAGATGAAAAATTTTATTATACTATAGAATATGATTGCCGACGTGTCTTTTCCGATAGATTTCATCAGGTCATTTTCTGATTGTAATACAACCTGGGTTCTCCAGTAATGGCCGTATCACCGTTATGAGTACGGCACTATTTAATTTCGGCAAGCATGTTATAAATCAGTATATTACCTACATGATATTGGCAGACTTTCAAGAAATACTGGCACCGGAACCGCTTCTTGACGGCAGATCTTCAACCGGTGGCGAGTTAACATCACACCCTTCATGCAGTGAAGTTCTTATCGGAAACACGAGGACGTATGAAACGATATAGACTACATTTCTCGCTTGTTGCGGTTCTCTTCCTCTCATTCCCGCAGCACCTCTGCTGTGCGGAGCCCGATACGCTCTTCATACTCGACGCCAGTAAAGAATCCCTGAGCTCACTTCCCGAAGGGTGGAAAAATATCCTGCCGAAAAATCACCGCATGTTTTCCAATTACTCGATCGAACGGAGCATTGACGGGCCGTATCTACGGGCACGATCAAACGCAGCCGCATCACAGCTCGAATTGGATGTCGCGGGAATTGATGTCAGGGAGTATACCACGCTCACCTGGTTGTGGAAAGTCGATATCTTCCCCGAAACCGGCTTCGAAAAGGATCCCACCTTCGATGATTTTGCCCTCCGTCTCGAGCTCGTTTACGACTTCGAGGGAAGTGCAAGAAACCCGATTAACCTTATCAGAAAGGGATTGATCACCTCCCTCTTCAAGGGGTATCCACCGGAATTGATCGTCAGCTACGTGTGGTCGATCAACGTCCCGTCCGGCTCATCCTATGCCAGTCCGAACTCTCAGCGTACCATGATCATCCCCATAGAGTCGAATAACATCATAAAGTCACGATGGATACGGGAACGGAGAAATATCGCTGAAGACCTGGCTCGCTTCGACAACAAACGCAACCTCAGCCTGAAAAAGATCAGGATTATCTCCGACACCGACCATACCGGGACATTTGCCGATGGCGGGATACAATACCTGTACCTCCTCAGGGATGCGGAATAACGTTCAGTCTCAACTGCTTTGGCGGAATATAATCTACAGTGGATTATTTCTAAAATCTGTTGTGGTAGTAAAAACGCAGCTCACGGGATGGCTCCGGTTCCGTATTCGTCCGGCCGTCGAGATCCCGCTGCGTATTCCGGAGGATATTCTGGAGATCGAACTCGAGGGTGAATGAGCCGCCCAGGTTCAGTTTTACCGCGACATTCAAGTATCCCCGGTCTGCGGTCATGCTCTCGTTTTCATTGTCATTGGTGGCAAAATCGTACTCTGCAGCAACATCGACAATCGGCACGATAGTCTTGTCGAGTCCAATCCAGAAGGATGGATCCTCGTCCCCATCGGCGGTCTCGAGCGAGTAGTTTGCGCCCGCATGTATCCCGAAATTCCCGAGTAACCGGTAGTTGCGCGACATCACCAGATAGATTCCCTTCGATTTGTTTCGAAAACGGTTGAGGTTCTTCCCGGCGTGGTAGGGGCCCTCGCCCTGGGAGTCGAATCCGAGGAGTAATGCCGGTGTGGTCAGCGTCTCCTCCACAATCCGGATGCGAACCTGGGCACCGACATGCGGCTGCCATACAACCCTGCGTGAACCGATGATATTCGCGCCGCTGAAGGAAACGCCCACATCGAGAAGTTCGGTTACTCCGATGCCGATACGATGGGCAACACCGCCGTTGTCGAACAAGTGCGTATCCAGGTAGTAGCTCCGAGCCGGCAGCGTTCCGGCAGTGGGAGCATTCACCAGGCGGCATGGTTGTACATGCTGCGCTTGCGACACCGGCGTCATGAAGACAAAAAACAGGATACCGGTCAACCTACCCAGGCGTATCGTCACGAAAATTCTCCATCAAGTAAAGGGCGATCACCACTATCAAACAAAGACAATTTTGCCTTTTTTAAGTTCAACCGAAACCTGTTTCGGGAGCTGGCTTGTCAGCAGTTTCGAGGCAAGGGTGTTTTCGATTTCGCGTTGAATGTAGCGCTTGACCGGGCGTGCTCCATAGGTAGGATCGTACGCTTCATCGGCAATCATTTTAATAACGGCATCAGAAAAGGAAAGGGAAATTCCGGCACCTTCATGCACCCGCTCTGCAACCTTATCCGCCTGCAGCTTCACAATGGCAATTATATCATCTTTCGTGAGCGAATGAAAGACAATTATTTCATCGAGACGGTTCAGGTATTCGGGCCGAAAGTGAATACGCACAAGTTCCATCACCTTCGTGTTCATTGCATCCGACGCGGCATCATCACCGGCATATTCACTGATAATATCGGAACCGATATTCGAGGTCTGTATGATGATCGTGTTGCGAAAATCAATTGTTCGCCCCTGCCCATCGGTCAGTCTGCCGTCATCGAGCACCTGGAGCAGCACGTTGAATACCTCCGCGTGCGCCTTTTCAATCTCATCGAAGAGCACGACCTGGTAAGGTCTTCGTCGTATCGCCTCGGTCAGCTGCCCGCCTTCTTCGTAGCCCACATACCCGGGAGGCGCACCGATGAGCCGTGAGACGGTATGCTTTTCCATGTACTCGCTCATGTCGATCCGAACCATGGCGTTCTCGTCGTCGAAGAGGAATTCCGCGAGTGCGCGGGCAAGCTCGGTCTTCCCCACCCCGGTAGGACCGAGGAACATGAACGATCCGATGGGCCGATTCCGGTCACCCATTCCAGCGCGTGATCGCCTGACCGCATTTGCAGTCGCACTGATCGCCTCGTCCTGACCGATTACCCGCTCATGGATGCGCTCTTCCATGTGAACGAGTTTTTCCCGTTCCCCCTCGAGTAACCGCGTCACCGGAATACCCGTCCACTTCGCGACCACTTCTGCGATGTCCTCTTCCGAGACCTCCTCACGCACCATTTTTTTGTTCTTCTGGACCTGGGCGAGACGTTCCTCCGCAGCTTTCATTCGGTTTTGCACATCGATGAGCTCGCCATACTGGATCGTGGCCGCACGCTCGAGGTTGCCCTCGCGCCGCGCCTGTGCTTCCTCGGTTTTGAGGTGATCTGTTTTTTCCTTCAGGTCGCGCATCTCCCTCACCGCTTCTTTTTCCGCATCCCACTGGGCCTTCATGGTAACGAACTCTTCGTTGAGCTTCGCCAGTTCTTCGTCGATGGGTTTCAGACGCTCGCTCGCATCCTTCTCCATCTTTATGCCAACCTTTTCGATCTCGAGCTGGGTAATCCGCTTCTGGATCGCATCCATCTCGGACGGCATGGAATCAATCTCGATCCGCAGCTCAGCAGCCGCTTCGTCGATGAGATCGATTGCCTTATCGGGAAGAAACCTGTCGGTGATGTAGCGCTCGGAAAGCTTGGACGCCGCGATGATCGCCGAATCCTGTATTCTGACGCCGTGATGGACATCGTATCGCTCCTTGAGCCCTCGCAGGATGGAGATGGTTTCCTCGACAGACGGTTCACTCACGAGAATCGGCTGAAACCGCCGCTCCAGTGCCGCGTCCTTTTCGATGTTTTTGCGGTATTCGTCGATGGTCGTGGCGCCTATCGTCCGCATCTTTCCCCGTGCGAGTGCGGGTTTCAGCATGTTCGAGGCATCCATGGCACCGCCGACCGCTCCCGCGCCGACAAGGGTGTGAATCTCGTCGATAAAGAGGATAACAGTGCCGGCAGCTTCTTCAACCTCGTGGATAACCGCCTTCAAGCGCTCCTCGAATTCGCCGCGGAACTTGCTTCCCGCAATCATACCGGCAAGGTCGAGTATCAGGAGGCGGCGGTTACGGAGCGATTCCGGGACATCACCCTGGATAATCTTCTGGGCGAGACCCTCGACAACCGCTGTCTTGCCGACTCCCGGCTCTCCGATGAGCACCGGATTGTTCTTCGTTCTCCGGCTCAGCACCTTCATGACACGGCGGATTTCATCGTTACGGCCGACAACGGGATCGAGATCGCCGTCCCGTGCAAGCTTAGTCAGGTCTTGGGTAAACCGCTCGAGCGACTGGTATTTCGATTCGGGGTCCTGATCGGTCACCGGCCGGTTGCCGCGAAGCTCGACCATGGTCTGGTAGATACGGTTGCGGGTGACACCGAACGCGGAAAGTATCTCCGCTGCCCGCGATGATTTTTCCTCGGTGATCGCAAGCAGGAGATGTTCGACTGTCACATACTCGTCCTTGAGTCGCGAGGCCTCCTTCTGTGCCGCATTCAGAACATTCGAAAACGCCTGCGAAAGGTAGACCTGGGACTGCCCGGATACTTTCGGCATGGCACCGAGCACCTCCCGGACACGCATTTCGACCGCATCGGGATCCACCTCTAACTTTGCGAGGATATTCCTGGTCAGCCCCTCCTCCTGGGTGATGAGCGCAAGCAGCAGGTGCTCGGGTTCGATCTGCGGGTGACTATTCTCGGCGGCGAAAGTCTGTGCCTGTTCTATTGCCTCCTGGCTTCTCAACGTAAATTTGTTCAGGTTCAGCATTTCTCATACCTCCTACACAACATTTGCCCAGTACAATGGATACCGGTAGAATGGTCAATGCCTTTTCTTTGCCCTCTTACAACCTTCACATGACAAAAGAGTTCCCATTTTTTAGCAGACCTGACTCCAAAACCAGCCGTTATACATGGAATGACAAGCTCCCCGTCGAACAGGTACTATTCGAGTATGAAGGTGTTGTCCATGTTTTTAAAGGTATAACGGTACGTTTTTCCTTGTTTAACATAGGAACAAATCATATTCCCCGCGTCATCTGTGGTGATACCGGCAGTATGAGCCACTGCTTCGGCTTCTTCGGCATCTCGGACTGGCAGGATGATCGTTCCGATCACGGTTGTTTCGTTTTCCGCCTCGATGACGGTTCCAAAGTAGGGAATCCAGTTGAATCCCGAACGCTTATCAACCGGCTGAACGGCATGTTTTCCGGCTCGCATGGTGAAATTTCCCTGCGTAACCGGAATCAGGCACATGAGCGCATCATCACCCTGCAGCAGACTGTATCGTGCATGATTGACAAACGGAACGGCGGAATGAAACCGTACCTCGATTTCCGATCCTATCGCACAGCTGATTTCATCCAGTACAAGCGTGAGCGCGGGTTTTTCCAGTATAATATGCCGCCGCCAGCTTTTCAGCTCCTTCTGCGGGTAGGCATTGGTGGGATCCATGAGAACGTAATCACGGTCTTTTCCCGGTCTGAAGGTAATGACTTCTCCCCCGATGGCCTTATCCCACGGCTGATTTTTCAGCTTTCCCGGCAGCTGTTTCTCACCGTTGACAAGTACCACATTGTGGCCGATGCTCGAAGCATGCGGATACTGCCATCGATCCTCGTAAAAATAGAGGTTGTCCTGGACAGCGCTGCCGTTGTCGCAGAGGAATTCCTGCCCGCGCCAGTAAAGGCTGAAGTGCCCCACGTCGAGGTGCCCGTGATGAGGATCGTCGTTCTTGCCCGACTTTGCCGCGACAACAACCTTTTCGGGATCGGTAAAATCGCTCCTCATGATCACCCAGTCGACTGCACGGAAATGCTTCGATGATTCCCGGGGGAGGTTGGATTCGACGACACTTCTCGGCTTCAGTACATCGAGGAATGTCGCGGGTTGTTCAAAACGGCACTCTTTCCTGAGCCAGGAAGCTTTCCCATTTCCCGTCTCCAGCATAAGCGTATTGAAAAAGCCATACGAGCCGACATCATACCCGCCGCAGTCGCTGAAGTGCACGGTCAGATTGGGAGGAATATGGCAGTGAAGAAACGTGTCGATAACGCTGGCCATCTCGGGATGTTTATACAGGTTGTACCTGCCACCGGTAACCCGCTTGAGGGCATCCGCAAATGGCAGTGCCCCATTCACTGTGTAATGGAGGTAGCTGATTCCCTCCTGCCAGCCCCCACCCCGTACCTGGTCGAATGTTCTGTCGATGCGGTTGTAGGATTCCGCGATGACATCGGTCAAACCCGGATCTTCGGTAAGCAGGGCAAGTGCGGCGAATCCCAGGCTGGCATTCACCACGGAACACCAGTTGCATCGATACGCCCCGGCCCACCAATGGTACTCGTAATTGCCGCGAACCCGGAGTATGGCTTTTTCCAGAAGCGCTCCCCTGATGCGGTCACGCTGCCTTCTGTCGAGTGTGTCATAAAGCCAGTCATACGCCGTAGCAACTTTCAAGACCACGTGGTCCGACCATTGCGCATAGCCAAACACCACCTGATCGTCCCGCGCTCCCCAGGGCCATACCCGGTCATAAATGACCGGAAACTCATGGTACCCGTGCACCCACGTCGGCAAATCGCAGACGACATCGATAAATTCTAACGCTTTCCGGGCATATTTTTGTTCGCCGGTCATCTGATAGGCAAAGGCAAGGTAAAATCCCCTGGTGGTGGCAGTAAAAACAGCCTGTTCCCATTCCCAGGTATTATCGTAGACACGGTTGGGTGGGAATTCAGAAACGATGGGATCGACCGGCGTATAGAGTAGACGGTTTGCTTCGGCGAGCAGTTGCTGCGCCAAGTCCCGGCAGACCGGATCCTGTTGTATCCGTTCACGAATTTCAGGGAGGTCCTGTCCGGTAAAGTACAGGTAGGGGTGTGTCAATCGACCGGTATCGATGGCCCTGTCCATATCATCTTTCGTTAGATCAGCCAGCGCTGAACCGCTCAGTGCAAACAGTATGACAACGATCGTCATAAACATTCGTCGTACCATAGAATTTTTCTCCTCTATCGTGCTGTTATAACACCGGTCACGTTATCCCTTTCAGACAAAGTTCCTGCATTGTGTGTGCGAGAATGTCTTCCATGCCCTTCGCAAGGGCAGCCGGGAAGCGGTACTCGTAATAACTCTCAGCTTCGTAACCGCCTTCGTCGAGCATCTTGGAAGTGGGCAGGTAGAGCTGTGCGCCATCGGTATAACCCATGGGAACGGTAATCCCGCTGCTGTAGAAATCATTGATCTGGTGACCAAGCTCGGCGACGATCTCCCCCTCGATACCTATAAGCCGGAGCCCCGGACCTATTCTCACCCCGTGCGCGGTGATCGGAACGGCGTCAGGAAGTCCAAAATCCCGGTCGATCAGTTCTATCATTTCTCGTGCCCACCGTTTCATGCCTTCCGGGATACTTTCCGAATGAGCCGGCGGTTTTTCGATGACCTGGAGATATTCCGCCCGCGTTCTCGGCTTCGCCAGCGGCCATGACATTTCAATCGTAGTGGCGGCCAGTTCGGGCTCGATACGGGTGAGACCCGCTTCGAGAGCCCCGATAACTTCATCGGCGACCATGGTGCCCGCTTTATCGACATCCGGCCAATCTCCGGAACGCCAGAATTCCTCGCCTTTTCCAATGACACTGGGCTTGGAATCGCCTGCCGCACCTTGCAGGAAAAGGCTCCCGGCCGTGCCTAAATAATCGTCGAGCAGTTCCATGGCCTTTCCCGGATAGTCCGCGGAGATGTAATACGAACGTTCATTGCCTTTGATAGTAGAAGGATGTGTCGAGACGGAAAACAAAAG
>CAYWBT010000007.1:0-34003 GCA_964456585.1 uncultured bacterium | reverse complement strand
GTAAACAGATTGGTGCTCAGATACTTCTCTCCTCTGTCCGGAAAAACAACGATGATGATTCCAGACTCGATTTTTTTGGCGACTTCGATGGCAGCGAACATAGCGGCACCACTGCTCATACCGACAAAGATACCCTCTTTTCTGACAATCCGTCGGGCAAGGTCGAATGCTTCTTCGTTGCCAACCATGATCGTCTCATCAATTTTCGAGGGATCGTAAATCGCGGGTACGATCGCCTCCTCCATGTTTTTCAATCCCTGGATATAATGTCCCTTTACCGGGTGGGCACTGACAATCTTGATATGTTGATTCATCTCTTTCAACGCCTTGCCGACTCCCATAATCGTTCCCGACGTACCCAGGGAAGAAACAAAATAGTCGATATTTCCACCCGTATCGCGCAGGATCTCCTCCGCTGTCGTTTTGTAGTGAGCGAGCTTGTTAAACTCGTTTGAAAATTGATCGGGCATGAAGTACTTACCGGGATTCGCGGTGATCAACTCCCGCGCTTTTCTGATCGCCCCATCAGTTCCCAGTACAGCATCGGTGAGCGTGACCGTCGCTCCAAACGCCCGAATCATCGTTATCCGCTCTACCGAGACCGCTTCACTCATGACAATTTCCACCTGGTATCCCTTAACCACACCGATCATCGCAAGGCCGATACCGGTGTTACCCGAGGTTGGTTCGATGATCGTTTTTCCCCGGTGGAGTTTTCCCTCGACTTCAGCCTGTTCGATCATCTTGAGCGCTATTCGGTCCTTTATGCTTCCCGTTGGATTAAATCCTTCGAGTTTAGCATAGATCGTGACATTTCGATTCGGATTCAGGTGGTTTATCTTCACCATGGGCGTATGCCCGATCGCTTCCAAAATATTTTCGTGCATGAATTTAACCTTCTCCTTCTCAATTAGTGACGATACTTTTCTTTTTAACTAACTTACTATAAATATACGATAATAGCCACGAGCGCAGCAACGCTTTTGTTTCCGGTGGCGGAGAAAGGATGTGTGCACAGTGAGCCAGGGAACAGAAAGCATTTCTCGATAATAATAGTGTATAGAACCATGATACCCTGTTCACGTAGCGGTTGTCAAGGAGATTGAGAATCCTACAGTAATCCGTCCCACATGCTTCCTGCTGCGAGAACAAGCGTGAACGGATAGCGAAAGAAATCACTCAGGGAATAACCACCGGCGAACATAAAAAAACACGGCGCATGAATACGTAATTTGATATTTGCAGTTTGCATATTCCCGGGTGTAATTCGTACATTAGAAAGGAAAAAAGGAGCGAAAAAAAATGTCATCATCTCTCATGGCTGGAGCGGCAGCCATTGACATCACCCCGACCGATACCCAGTTCCTCTGGGGGTATCCCCACGTTGAGCGCTACAGTACCGGCGTTCATGATCCGCTGTTTTCCACAGCCCTCTTTCTATCGGATGGTAGCGAAGAGGTTCTGTTTGCAGCACAGGACATCATTTTCATCGGCAGAGATACCGCCGCCCGGGTACGCCGTCGAATCACGGAAAAGACCGGTGTCCCTGAAGGTAATATCATGGTCACCGCTACTCACACGCATTCGGGACCTATGACGGTCGACTACCTCAGCAACGAAGCCGATGCGGTTATTCCCATAACCGACCACGCGTACCTGGCATTCATGGAAGACAGGATCGTCGAGGCGGCTATTCAAGCGCGAAACAATGCAGAATCCGCCGAAATCGGTCTCGCTCAGGCAAAGGCAGAAGGTGTGGGAACCAACCGCCGCGATCCATCAGGGCCTGCCGATCCATGTGTTCCCGTGCTGGTTGTTCGTTCTAAAGACCAAACGAAATACCTGGCATGCATGCTTGTCTACTCCATGCATCCCACCGTCCTGCATGAAGATTCGACACTCGTCAGCGCCGATTTTCCCGGCATGACCCGTTACTACCTTCGTGAGCATATCCTCGGAACATCCTGCCCCGTCCTTTACCAGACCGGGCCATCGGGTAACCAAAGTCCCCGTCAGGTAACGAAGGGCAATACGTTTGCCGAGGCGGAGCGTCTCGGCTACTTGCTTGGAGAGGCGGTCGAACGGATTATCACGGATATCGAGTACACCGCCGATGTCAGGCTGCGGGCACGGCGAACATTCATCGATCCTCCCCGTCGCGATTTTCCTCCGATTCACGAGACTGAGAAACGTCTCGCGATGGTACGCAGGAGATTTGAACGCCTCAAGAACGACCAGGCACCGCCTGAGATTGTCCGTACCGCCGAATGCGACTTGTTTGGTGCCGAGGAGACCCTTACCCTGGCGCGTGCAGCAGCAGAAGGACGTATCGATGCCACCTATGAATCCATCCTCCCCGCCGAGATACAGCTCATCTCAATCGGCCCCTGGACGTACATCGGATGGCCGGGTGAGTGTTTTGTTGAATACTCCCTCACAGTGAAGGCTGAACGTCCCGATACGTTCGTGATATCGCTCGCCAATGGGGAACTCCAGGGATACATCGTGACAGAGGAAGCGGAAACAGAGGGAGGCTATGAAGCTTCGAATTCCTTGTTCAAACCGCACACAGGACAATTGCTTATAGAAGCAACGCGAAAGCTCCTTTTAGAATGCTGATCATCCATAATAACGGGAAAACACTCGCATGGAAGTTGTCCTCGGCATCGATCTCGGCACCAGTTACTTCAAGTTCGGGATATTCGACCGCACCGGGCGCCTGCTCGGACTTGGAAGAGTCGCCCCTGAAATATACCGCAACGACAGAAACCGCCGCGAGCTTCCCGTCGAACGGTTCTGGGAAGCGCTGCGTGATGGGCTCTCTATCGCTCTCGAGAGAGCATCATGTAATCAAGGGGACATCCGTGCCGCCGCTTATTCCTCCCAGGCAAACAGCTTTCTCTTCCTTAACCGGCAGGGAGAGCCGTTGACTCCGCTCGTTCTCTGGCCCGACCGCCGCGCGGATGAAGTCGATCCCGCAGTCGAAGAGCTGTGGCGGCGAAACGATTTCCTGGAAAAAACCGGCTGTATAATCCATTCGGTCGAATCGGCGGTTGTAAAATATCGCTGGTTCCGAACGCACCAGCCGGACACATGGCAGCAGGTCGACCGTATCCAGACCATCTCCGATTATCTCACCTTTTCGCTGACCGGCGAGACGGTTGGGGATGAGGGTACCGCCTCGCTTCTCGGCCTCTGGGACACACACCACCACCGGTGGTGGCAGGAAGCGCTCGATACCATCGGCATTCAAACCCGCCAGCTTTCGACACCGCTCGCACCGGGCACGGTCGCAGGAGCGATTACAGCTCGGGGCGCTGAGCGGTTGGGATTGATGCCGGGTATTCCATTCGTTGTCGGCAGTCTCGATCATCACGTTGCAGCAATCGGCGCCGGACTCGACCGTCTGGCACCGGTCAGTGAATCAACAGGCACCGTCCTCGCTGCCTTGAGGTCTTCCAATGAATACCGGCCAAACCCGGCATACTGTACCGGCTCCGGCACTCACCGGGAGGGATACTTCAACCTTGCCTTCTCCGGTAATGGCGCCGGTGCGCTCGAATGGTATCGCAACCACCACGCTCCGGAATTTACCATAGAGGGTCTCCTCGAATTGGCAGGTGGGGTACCGGCCGGTTGCGACGGCCTCGTTGCGCAGCCCTGTCCGGAAACCTTCCCCGGCCTCGAGGGATTCCTCAACGTGCAGCGTTTCCATGGGCATGGCCACTATGTCCGGGCAATCCTCGAATCGGTCGCTGCGAACCTCGCCGAACTGGTTGGCGTTCTGTTCCCATCGGATTTTCCGGGCGCTCTCGTTGCCACCGGCGGTGGTGCTCAGAGCGACCTGTGGCTTCGGATAAAAGCCACCTTGCTCGAACTGCCGGTTATCAGACCCCGCTGCAAGGAATCCGCCTGCCTGGGAGCAGCCATGTTCGCCGCCTGCGCCGCCGGATGGTTCCCTACCCTCGAAGAAGCGGGCACATCGATGATATCGACCGATCATGTCTTTGAGCCCGATTAGTGAACGTGAGCGGAAAAGTTCCAGGGAAAGCGGACAGATGATACTATCCACTGTCAACAGTGACCATACAATATAAATATTCCCACTTTACTTTCGGGGTATCATACTCCGGCACTGTCAGATCCCCGGCCCTTCGATTTCCCTCAGTTTTATTCCCTTGATGCGTATGATCCCGTCATCTATGCCGCGATAGAAGGCAATCTTTCCCCGGGGAGGTTTTCCCAGAAGCTTGTTTTGTGAAATGAGATGTTCGTTCAGATACACCGCGGACTGACGGTCGTTCGATATTATTCGATATAAAAACCAGGGTGAATCCATCGGACCAATGATGTCGGGAGGAATGTCTTCGCCGTACTTTTCGACATAGCGGACTGCATCACGGTAGTCATAGAGATCGACCGCGTAGCCGGGATCATCGGGACTCATCCAACGGTAGAAAATACCAGCTTCCCGAGAGTATAGTGTGTCGCTGTCCACATAGGCGTGAAAGTAGACACCCTCGTACTCCCGCTCGCCGACCAGGTACCCCGAGCCCCGTGTCGATACGATCGCTCCGTCCTCAACATGCCAGTCTGCATCGCCGTGTACTGCCCAGCCGGTTAGGTCGTTCCCGTTGAAGGCGACCGCTTTGTCATCACGTTCTGGAAGTTCCCTGATCCAGAGGTTACGGTACCAGACCGGATACCCGTGATTCGAGAGTCCGATAGGGCCTCGTCGCAGACGATACTTTAACTGCGGATGAGCCGAAAAGTCGGTATCCTGCACGAGCTCTCCGTTGAGCCATACCTGGCAGATCGGCCAGTCGAAGAGTATCCGGTACTGGTTCCAGGTACCTGAAGATTTCATCGCATTGACCAGGGGAGGAACGACATCGTAAATGGAACCGGTGGAATTTTTGTCGGGTGGTTTCCCGCAGTCGTCGAGGATCTGTGTTTCGAATCCAAGCTGTGACTGGCGCCCCGCAAGAGGTATATGATAGAATATACCACTGTTGCATTCATCTCCCACCCTGAACTCCGCGTAGAATTCGAAGTTCTCGTACTCCTTCTCCGTCAGAATCAGGTACGGCGTCTGCGGCTCGCCCATGCAGTATATGAGGGAATTCTCCACGCGCCATGCGCCCTCGATGGGATCGCGAACGCCGATATCCCAGCCGGAATAATCCCGCCCGTTGAACAGCGCGTAAAAACCGGGACCGGGCGGTTCCGTCTGCGCGGGGTAATCGATCCGGCCGCAGGAACTCACCAGGGTAAACATCATTATTATCAGCACTAAAAAAACGATTGCGGCGGATATTCTATCATGCATAAGCCTCTGCTCCCCTTCGCTTTGCCAGGTTTTCCGTCAACGTATCGTCCGTGAAAGATCGTTTCTCTGGATCACGCCTTTCCACACCGGTCAGAGGACTGCGAGAGCTCCCCTGACAAAGCCGATCGATTCCGCGACGCCGGGCAGCGGATCGTCGGCATCTTTTTCAAATTCAAAGGCTGCCGTGCCGCGGTAATTTGCTGCCAGGAGGGTTCGGAGAAACAGCGGGATGTCGATGACACCGCGCCCGATTTCGACAGTGTTTCCCTCTTTCGAAGCGGCGGATACGTCCTTGATGTGGATATCGTGAATCCTGTCCGCAAATCTCGTGAACGACTCGGAAGGATCGATTCCGATGCGCATCGTATGCCCGATATCGATACAGAGTCCCATGCGGGGATCAAGGTTGTTGACCTTTTCGTAGGCGCTCTCGGGGCTCGGATAGCGCTCGTCGCCGGGGCCGTGATTGTGAATGGCAAGTTTGATATCGTATTCTTGTACCTTCTCGTTTACGAGTCCGAGGAGGTTGTGCTCGGGAACACCGATAATGATTTTCATACCGGCGGCTCGGGCGTATTCGAACGCACGATGAACCTCCCCTTCATCGGTCATGTACACCACACCACAGCCATAGAGTTCCAGCCCGGCTTCACGCACTTTATCGGCGGCAGCCCGGATTTCCGCCTCAGAGCTCTCGAGCGGCAGGTGAAAGCTCTTGAAGGCGATCCTCTTCAGCCCGAGCCGCACCGTCATGGCGATGGTGTCTTCGAGACTGAACTCCCTGAACGTATAGGAAGCCATACCAAGCGTAAACGGTACGGTTCTCCCCTCTCTAGACTGCGCAGGAGCGTCTTGTGCACCGTTCACCGCCGCCGCGGCGGCACCGATACATGAGGTGCGTAAGAAGTCACGTCTTGATGGTGCGTTCATAATCTCCCTCCATTTCGAAGAATCGTCACTCTCGTATCGTTCTTCATCCTTCACATAGATGCTCTACACTTCGTCCGGAACCACGTACGGGTAGCGGTATTTCCTGGTCAGGTAGCCGTTAGCCTGATCGTCACCGACAAACCGCTCGGAATGAGAATCGAACTCCAGTTCACGGCCGGTTCTATAGGAAATATTGGCAAGGTGGATCATTGAGGTGGATTTATGTCCATCGAGGATATCGGCGGTCAGGTCCCTCCAGTTCCCGGAACGAACCGCCGTTATAAAGTTCAGGAAATGCCCGGAACTGCCGGCGCCTGAGAGGTTCATGGGATCCGCCTGATCACCGCTCGTTGCGGGATCGAAGCTCGGACCCGGCTCGTTATCGCGCCCGAAGAAAGTTTTCCACGAAGCGCCATTCAGGTGCATCCAGCCCTTGCTCCCATAGAAGAGATTGCCAATCAGGATACCATCCTCGGTGTTTGTGTAGGCGCCGCGGGTATCAAACTGTATGATCTTGCCGTCATCGTATTCAAAGAGAGCAACCTGGGTATTCGGTGTTTCCTGCTGCGATGAAAAGGCGAAGTAGCCGCCGATGGACTTGATTTTTTTCGGGTAGTTGTTTTTATTCAATCCCCAGCGGGCGATATCCATCTGGTGCGGCCCCTGGTTGCCGATATCCGGCATACCGTAATCCCAGAACCAGTGCCAGTTATAGTGAAAACGGTTGGGATTGAAGGGACGCCAGGGAGCGGGACCGAGCCAGAGGTCGTAGTGAACCCCTTCGGGAATGGGTGTATCCTGCTTGAAGCCGATGGAGTCGCGCGGCTTGAAACAGAGCGCCCGTGCCATGTACACATCGCCGATGCCCCCCTCATGGAGGAATTTCACGGCCTCGATGACTCCCCGAATGCTCCGGTTCTGCATACCTGCTGAGACAACCCGGTTGTACCGGCGGGCCGTCTCGACCATTTTCCGTCCCTCCCAGATATTGTGGCACGTTGGCTTTTCAACATACACGTGTTTTCCGGCCTGGCAGGCCCAGATTGTTGCCAGTGCATGCCAGTGATCGGGTGTGGCAATTGACACAGCATCGATGTCCTTGTCATCGTACACCCTGCGCAGGTCAAATTCAGTCCCCGGCCGGTATCCATGCAGTTCTTCGATTTTGCGAACACGCTCGGGGAAAAGGTTTTCGTCAGGGTCACATAGCGTTTTGACCCTGACATTGGGAATGTCCGCCCATCCACTGGCATGATTCATCCCCCGGCTCCGTATCCCGAGAACCGCCATGTTTACCCGGTCGTTCGCGCCGAGGACGTTTCGATAGCTGACTGCGCTTGCCGCTGTCAGGGCAGCAGCCACCTTAACTCCGCCGGAGAGGAAATCACGGCGTGTGACGTCGCATTCATTCTTCATGGCACCTTCCTTATGTTATGGCTTCATCGTTCAGCAAGGCCTCTTTAGCAACAATCTAAACACATCTCTAACTGTTCAGGATTTTCTGACACCTTGTATAGCCTTATCTGTTGAAGTGCTGTACGCCCCGACAATCAAATCGACTTGTGCCGGCGGTTTTATTCTCCACGGCACATTTCGAGTGCTTGTGTGGTTACATAGTACTTCGCAAGCATGTTTGTACGTTCCCACGCCGGCATCGGCTCCCCTGCCACGTAGTCCAAAAAACGATCTGTGACCTGGCCGAAATGCGCCTCATGTCCCACCCGATATGTCTCCGGAATCTGAATATGCCATCCCGTATCGCCTGCATCCGCCACGGAAATCCCGGGATATTCACCGCCCGCGAGCTCTGTCACGAAGGAGAAAAGAGCTTTTTTCAGCTCATCGCGCTCGACGCCCGGAGCCGGTTGAATATACACTTCCGGCTGGTAGTTTTGCTCATTTCCCTGGAGCACCAGAACATGAGCGCGTGTTCCCTTGATGATCGAGTAGTGCGTATCGCCGGTACCCTCCGGTGCCCGGTAGTTCCATACTACCTCGGCGCGCACGTTTACTCCTTTTAGGCGGAAATTCACCTGCCCGTTGCAGTAGTACGGGTAGCGGTTGTCGGTATCGAGCTCGAATTGTGGCGGAAATTCAGCCTTCCCGGTGATAGTTTCGTACTGGTCGGCTGAGAGCACGGTCGGCCAGTGACGGGCCGAAACCATTTCAATGTCTTTCAGATGATCGATCGCCTGATTCGGATACAGAATCCAGAACACGAGGTCAACAAGGTGGGTGGTAATATCGACTAATCCCTCACCCTGAACGCTTGTATCGAAAAACCACCAGGGACGCTTGAGGGGGCGCCCGGCAACATACTTGAATAGGTGGTGCACGCTGCTCTTGACCACCGCGGGATCATCCGGTGTTCCCGAAGCGATCGTACCGAAAACCGCCTCCTTGCCGATGATCAGACGTTGGACAATGCTGGTAATCTCGTATCGCTCGGTCATGATGTCGTAGGCAATAATGCCCTGTTCTTCTGCGTGGTTCAATACCGATTCGAGGAGGTGGAATTTCCCCGGATCGATGAGCCACGGTTTGTCGCCGAGCACATTAACTCCGGCATCGACACAGGCGAGTATTCGGTCGATCTTCTCATTGTTCCGGCCCGATATAATCGCTATGTCGCCCGGTTTCTCCCTGAGCATGACATCCATGAAATCGGGTCCGAGGTACATTCGGTACTGCCATCCGGCTGGATTTTCGGGGCGGTTGTTGAAGGGAACCACGCGGACCAGGTGATCGGTAACATCTTCCCCGACAGGAGCATAGATGCAGGAACGTGGTGATACGTCCTCGTATGCGGGCCGCTTGAACACCAGTGACGCGTGAAAGTGGCCTGGATCGAGCACCATAAAGGCGTGCTTATCCGTTTTTGGATGCAGTGGTACGGGCCGCTCGTCCTCCTTCTCCCGACCACAGCCGGTAAAGAGCATGCCAAATGCCAGTCCCATAAGCACCATAAGGTCTAACAGCGGAATCCCATATATTTCACGCATGATCTCTTCTCCCGAAAGGTAATAAATGATTCACTGCGGTTATGTAGACGAATGATATTTAAAAATATTGATCCAATCGATGTAAATCAAGTCATTTACTATAAAAAATGAATGGTCATCTGACTGATACGGTATAAAAAATAAACAAATAAAAAAATGATGTTCTAACCCACATTCACAATAAGAACGTGGAAGACTCGCCCACTCAACTTTCCCCGGCTAATTACGGGTACCTCGAATGCTCTGCGTTAAAAAACACTTGCTTTCGGATGCCGCATACCGTAGTATTCTGGCAGAAAAAACATCCTCATAGATACCATCTCGCCTACCGGCACAACGATTCTCTATTAACAGGGAGGGCTTTTCAGGGAGGGCTTAATACTATTCGTTAACATCGTATACAATCAACAAGGAGAAATAGAATGAAAAGATTTATCTTTTTGTTGTCAGGTATGTTGATTCTTTCCCTGCTTTTCGCCTGCGAGCAAACACCGACCAGTTCCGAGGAAGAACCAGTCGATAGCGGCAAAGCTGAACGATATGTCGCTTCAGCCGATTCCGTGATTACCGAGATGATGAAGGCAGGAGAAGAAGACGCATCAGCAACCGAGATGTTGGATTACTACGAGGTTGCGGCAAAATTATACCAGGATGCCGCCGTCGCTGATCCCGGAAACTCACAGGCCAATTTCGGTGCCGCGGTGTTCGGATTCCAGAGCATAATGAATCATCCCGATGTGAAGATGATGCAGGATACGCTGGAGGACTGGGACAGCAACCTCAATCAGCTCGATAACGCACGATACTATACAACACAGTTTTTCATGCACGGCATGGACGGGTACCTCGTGCACGAAGAGTATGGCGACTATTCCTATGACTGGTACCGGTCAATAGATCCCAGCGAAGCGTTCACCACGCTTATTTATTTCGTCCAGGGATCGCTGTCGAACCAGAATGTTCTTGAACTCGTCCAGGATGTTGTTGACGACGTTCTCATAGGAAATCTCGATGAATCGATCACCTACCTTGACCGGGTCCTCACCGATGAAGATTTCGTGTACCTGATCACCCCCGAGATGTCCGGGGACGACGACGCTGTTGAACTCGATTTGGGTGAGGTCTACATGATTTCGGCGGTCATGCGCCTGTCCCGTGCCTGCCTAACGATCTTGAACGCCTACCAGCTCTCGGTTCCCGGTGTAACCAGCGTGTCCGACTACTTCGACATGACCACCATCCTTCCCCTCATTAAGTACCAGGACGAACACGACGGTGATTTCCTCAAACTGCGGAGTACTTCGTTGCTCCCCAAGGCCAAGAAGGATATTACCGATGCACTCACCTTGATCGAGAACGGGGTGAACTTCATTACCAGCGAGACGGATACCCAGTTGGACGATTTCATACCGAAACAGGATATTACCGATTCGGACACCGATATTGATGAACATTTTTCCGATAACGCCGCGGATATCCCCGTTCCCCTTCTCCGGAACGCGACCGGTATTGTTAATTTCGCTCACAAACTGAAATCCCTTCTGGACGGGCCGTTCGATGTGGAAAAAGAGGATGAGGACGGCGGAACCGAGATTATAACCGTCAACCTGTCCGCCTTTCTCAACAATGCAATGGTTGATATAAAAGACTTTCTTCCCTATCATCAGTGGGCCGACCTGAATAGTCTCGATCAGGGGATCGACGGTTGGGAAATCTGGCCGACGAGGGAATGGATCGATGACGAAGAAGTGTTCATGTACTGGATCGACGGTGTGTTCTATACCTACTACTATGCCATCGATGAAAATGTCGTTGATGATGAATATATCGGGACGTTCTCCTCAGAGGGCGTGTTCACCGTGGAAAAAAAGTATGATTGGTCGAATGAATACAAAATTATCGATTTATCTCCCGGCGATCTCCTTACACCGGATGGGGCCTTTTATCTCGATTCCCAACGGCGTTTCTGCATGACCGCGGAGACCTACGAGACGATCAACGAACATTTCGCAGAGATTCCACGGGACAACTGGGAAGCCCTGAATTTGATGGATATGATCAGCGAGTATATGCCGGCGATCAACTTTTCGGTCGATCATCCGCTCGGGGTGCGTGATGTAAACGGCGTCTTCAGGTTCGCCGGAACCCCGGCCTATATCGGTGACTTTGACATCCTCCACCTCATTGATGCAAACGGCAACGAGGTGGAGAATCCGATTCTCCCCGATCCCACCTTTAACGGCATATTACCGAGCATGACCCAGGAAAGACTCGAAGATCTGTAAACCGGTTCGGGTGACTATCATGGTTGAGAAGGCTCTAAGGGTGACTGCGTATGCAGTCACTCTTTTTATCATAAGTATACCCTGTCCCTGTGCGGATATTTCCACCAGCGCACTCATCGGATATTTCACCGGTATACCGACGCTCTCCGATTCCTTTACCGGTCTCACGGCACATCAGGAACATCCTGCCGCGTGTGCGCTCGAACGTCGCCCGTATATCGAATTCGACGGCAATCGCCATGAAATTCTCCGCAACCTGCAGGGCTCCGGAGGTACCATCGCCAACGGTCTCGCATCGATCGGTGTCTACTATCCGCTGGCAAAGGACAGGGCGGGATGTCTCGTTTCATACCTTGATAATTACAAAGCCAATTCCTGGCCATTTTTAGAAGACAATTTTCATGCGGCCACATCGTATGATACGGGAAGAGCGAGCGTGACCCTGTTCACATCGGGACCTCGATTGTTCCGGACCGGTATCACCATCGGAAAGCAAATCAGGGGCGACGGCGACGGTTTGTTGTACCTGTTTGAAATCGCCGGGGCCCTGCCGTATGGTTTGAGTGGAACTGCCCGGTACTGTACTATACCGTATGACGGTGGATTCGATGTGAGCTATGAATCGGTCACGAAGCTTCTTCCCTGGCACTTTTCACATACCGGCTACGAGGGTAACCTCTCCTGGAGACTTCCGAAAGAATTCATCCTGTCTGCCGCTCTTGCCAGAAAGTCGATTGCAACACCGGGAAACTTCCGGGGACACAGCCACCAGCACGCTCAAGTCTGGGAGGGTGATGGTAATGCCTGGTCGGTAAAAGTTGAAAAGAGAGGATTTCGCGGTGTCGATGCCAGCATCTCGTACGGCCGCGATGATCTTTCAGGGGAATTGGGGCTGTGGTATAACGAGTCACATTACCTGAGAAGTTTCATCAGGGGTGACATACATCGCTTGAGCCTGGAAACCGTGTTTCCGGAACAGTCTCCACTCGTCCCCTCATTCCGCTACGACACTGTCTCGACAGACGGAGTACTCTCCCACGGTATTGTCGACAGCTGGCCCTTCACACCCCGGCAGATGGAATTGATCGGCGACAAGACCTGGACTTTCTCCGGAACGGGGAGTATTGTCTCCCATGCGGGGACGTTTACCTGGTTTGTGCGGCCTGAATACCGGTGGAAACTGTCGTTTGCACGGGCATACCTCGACTACTATCTTCGTATCAGGACACGCGACCATTTGTCAGCAAATATCATGGACATGCTCTTCGGTGAATTACGGACCGAAACCTCCCGAATTCAGTACTACGACTTTGCACTTGTTGCTTTCGAGAGATCACTTTCGTGGGACAGGTACGCCTTTGAGATTGCCGTGAGCCAGCTTGTCCCCCTCCGCCATAGAAAAATAGGAGTATCAGGTAAAACGAGCGTTTCTTCTTCCCTGCCCAGAATGGAACTCACGAAGCCAAAACGCTTCGGCGGTTTCAGTATCATTGGGAATATGAAGCTGTTTCTGTAGCAGCCGTGAAAACCCATCCGAATCATTGATACCACCAGGGAAACAAACGCTCCGGGTAATGTCAGAACAGAACACAATGAGAGAGGAGTCTGTGCTCATCATGAATGCTGAAGGTTCAGAGAAGAGAAACGGGGAAACACGCAATCCTTTCCGGTTGTCAAAGTCGCAGAGGAAGAAAGGTATCGTCTATTCCTCCGATGAATTTTCACGTATCATCGAACGTGAATGTTCCCGTGCAGATAGATTTCACGAAAAGCTTGCACTTGCTGTTTTTGAAATGGGTACGTTGAAGGTGAACAGTGCATTCCGTCAACTGGCACGGGCGATTATTACCCGGTTTCGCCTCTGTGACAAGCTGGGTATGATCGGTAATGATCGGATCGGCATTGTTATGCCGAATACGCCGTCGAAGGGTGCCCTCAAGGTGACGAGTGATATCTATAATTTTATCGAGACCGTGAAATCGTCTGCGCCGGTCACCCTCTATTCGTATCCATCGGATAACTGGCCGCTGCATCGGCACAAAAAATTTGGCGTGCCGATAATACCAATCATCAACCTGCTACAATCTTTCTATGCCACCCCGAAGATATGTTCTGTCAAGGAATTAGGAAGGACGCTCTTCGAAGAGCGCGATCGAGCCGACCGTGGCGGTTCATCTTTTTTTCTCATTGTATTCGATATTCGGAGAATCGAAGCCGCGGGAATGCCGGTGAACAAGCTTGTTCGTGAGCTCAACCGAGAGCTGTATGCGTTTGAGACAATCGGCTGGTTTGACAAAAATGACATAGGAGTTTTATTGCCCAACGCTGAACAAGATCATCTCGATGAGATCGTACGGCGTCTGGATGACATCGGAATGATACGGATTGCGGATCAGTACCGTGTGCAGTCCTACCCGGATGACTGGTTTGCCGATGAAGCTGAGAGTTCAACGAACTCTTAAACGCCATACCTGGTATGTACAACGAAGTTTCCGCAAATCCATGTTCTCTCTTGGTACGCCATCACGCCCACAACCGGGCGTGATAAGCACCACCACGATAACAGTGCCATAACGATACGTCCCCGTCCCGCACACGCAGGCTGCTGTTATATTCCCTCCCCGGAGATGATTTTTGATGATAAACAGGCATTTTTTGCTTGCTGCCATCCCGGAATGGAAATTTTTTCCATCTGTTTTCTCCGCATCAAAGTAAGCGAGATTTAACACTTTACTCATTATTTATATAGTTCTTACATTCATATACTTTCTCCACGTACAGGTTGGCACGTTTGTTGCGGCTTCTTGTGAGTTGTAGAACCATCTTCATATGGTTGAATACAGACAGGGAAAGTGTGACCTGATGTACATGTTCAGAACGAACACCGGCCAGGCTTTTCTTCGTCCACCATAAAGAACGCGCGTGCTCATGAGAACGCCGGAATGCCGGACATGATACCGACCAGAGAATGGCACGCTGCGAGTGATACCGGGAATACCCGAATTGAGGGATTTTTCATCCCGGCGATTTAATCATGCTAGTACAGTTTCTTACATAACTCTCAGAAAAGGAGTGGTACCATGGGTATCAATGACATTTCGCTAACCTCAGGTATGCGAAAAAACCTTATCAGCCTTCAAGGTACTGTCGGTCTCCTCGACCGCACCCAGGAACGGCTGAGTACGGGGAAAAAGGTAAACTCCGCGCTTGACAGTCCTATTAACTTCTTTGCCGCCCGGGCGCACATGAACCGGGCAAGCGATCTCGATTCGCGCAAGGACGCCATGGGAGAAGCACTGCAGCTCATCAAAACAACCGATGCGGGTATCGAGTCACAGATAGCATTAATCGAGAACGCGAAAGGTCTCACCCAGTCCGCGCGTTCGGCGACCACCGCCAACCGTGTGGCACTGGCAGATCAGTACAATGAAATGTTGGTACAGATTACCAATATCGCGCTCGATACCAGTTACAAAGGAAAAAATCTCTTGATGAACGAAAGTTTGAAAGTTGATTTTAATGAAGACGGCTCCAGTTCGCTCACCATCCAGGGATTCGACGCTGCCGCTGCAAGCCTCGGTCTCAGCGCTTCTGTAAACGATTGGGCAACCGAGGATGACATTGATGCCGCGGTAGCGGAAATGGATCTCGCTCTGTCGAACCTGAGAACTGAATCGGCAAACCTGGCCGCAAATTTGAGCGTTGTTTCGGTTCGTCAGGATTTTACCCAGGAAATGATTAATAACCTGACCGAGGGTGCGGACAATCTCACGCTTGCCGACATGAACGAGGAAGGTGCGAACATGCTGATGTTGCAGACCCGCCAAGCGCTCGGCACCACAGCACTGAGCCTTTCATCTGAGGCCGCCCAGTCGGTACTGAGACTGTTCTAGTCCGAAGATGGGCGACTAGGAATACGTCACCCACAACGGTGAAGATGATCATTTTGAGGAGAGCCGATGAAAACATATTCATTAACAACCAACAAGATTCTTCTGAGCAATAAACAGATAACGCAGGAACTGCAGAATCTGACCATGCAGCTGACAACCGGAAAACGTATCAATGAGGCGAGAGACGATTCCGTCGGCTGGGTAAAATCGCAGAGGAGTCGTTCAAGCGCCGGTTACCTCGATGCCATAAACACCGCGCTCAATTCGGTGGCGACAAACATTCGGATCGCCGACAGCACCATGGAAACGATCGGACAAAATATTGAACAGATGGAGGGTGAGCTCGGACGTCTTCTTGAGGATTTTATCACGTATCCCCCCGACGCTGCCGAGCGCAATAAGGTTATCGATGGCTACAATACCATCCGGAGCCTGATTGATCAGTTGACCGAACCACCGAACGACCGCGGTGCACTGAAAATTATGGCAGATCCTTCGAAACAAACTGATGCCGGCGACTGGAATATTTTGGTCGGTGAAAACCAGTTCCCCCTGATCATACACAGCCGTGAAGTACACACCGGTTCAACCGGTCTCGATATTCCCGAACTGGCAGAGAATGCATCCGATGAAGAGATTGAAACCGCACTGGAAAATCTTAAAACTTCAAAATCCACTCTCGATAGACGACGTGAGGCGCTTGCGCTCGATGCCGAGACAATCCCGCACTACGTAACATTGAACACAAAGTACGCTGAACTCTATCGTGGCCTTGCAGATGACACCGAAAGTGCCAATATACCCGAAGTCTCCGCAAAACTCAAAAGTGTGGAACTCATGAATGCGTTGTCAGTCGAATCTATTGGGAGTATACTACAGTCACAAGAGAACCTGCTCACCTTGTGGAGATAAAGAGGGGATAACGGGATGTCATTGAAAATTGCACTGAAACCGAACGAACGAATGATCATCAGCGGCGCCGTGGTAACCAACTGCAGTACAGGCTGCGAACTCCTCATCGAAAACAACGTTCCCCTCCTCAGGGAGAAGGATATCATGAGTGAGAAAGATGCGATCACTCCCTGCAAACGCATCTATTTCGTCATTCAGCTCATGTACGTCGATGAGCCCAGACTCGTTACCCATTATAATACATACTGGGATCTCGTGCACCAGTTGGTAAAGGCGGCACCCAGCGTCGTCGGACTTATCGACGAAATCTGCGAACTGATCATTAGCTGCAAGTATTACCAGGCCTTGAAGCTCGCCCGAAAACTGATCGAATACGAAAAGGAGTTAACCAAGAATGTCGCCTCATGAATTGGAAACATACCGCAACATGCATAAGGCGGGTATCTCCAACCGCGAGCTCGAAGCCTCCGTCCTCACCCAGGCGGCACTGAAGTTGAAAGAATGTCAGAAAAACTGGAATTCCGAGAATTGCTCCCTGCTGGATGATGCACTCAAGTTTAATCAACTGGTATGGAGCATTTTTCAAGCAGAACTCGTCAGGGAAGATAACACACTTTCAACCGAGCTGCGGCGCGACATCCTCAGCCTCAGTGTATTCATCGACCGCCGGATATTCGAGATCATGGCATACCCCGATCCCGATAAACTAAACGCCATCATCAACATCAACCTCAACCTCGCCGCTGGCCTCAGGGTAACCGCGAAGAAGAAATAACACACCGTTTGCATGGTTCACACATCTCTGTTTCAGAAGCGTTCTCCACCTGACGAATCAAGATTATGTCCTTCAGGTATCTCACCGGGTTGGTTTACGTTCTAGTTGTTCATCATGACAGAGACGAAACTCACCGGTCCAAGCGCTCCCGCGGTATTTTGCACCCTGACCCGGACGCGGTTGATCCCCTCATGCAACTGCCAGTCGAATGATGATCCCTGATTTTTCTTCCAAGCACCGTCATCCATGCACACAAGAAACGTCTCGAAGCACGGTGTCTCTGTGTCAACATCGACACGGATCACACCCGGAAGGCCTGTCTCACTCATGGTTAGCTCTGCCTGGTTGAGGGTAAAGTTGAAATCCTGGATTCGGTTCGTGTTGATGCCATATTCACGCTTGCGGGGGAATATATCACTGTAGAACCCATAGAACTGGTTTCCACCCCAGTGACCCGAGACCCGCCAGGGAACGAGTTCCGGCCGGCTCGCAAAGTCGTTGCGTATAACCTGGTGAAGCTGTCCCTTCAGGAACAGAATGTGCGGTCCCTGGTCGACATCCTTGATGGAATACCTGTTGGTGCCCTCACGGTAGGCGACCTTTACCCGGTAAGCCTCCGTTTCATCGGGAATCTGCCACCAGATGGGGTATCGCCAGGTCGCCGGGCGTGGAACGATTTCGGCGAGGCGTTCGTTGATCTCGGTGAGGCTCAGGGGAATCCCGGTCTCCGGATCGTAGATGTAGTTGTCGCGGGTGGCATCAAGAAATACCCATTTGTTGAAGTCGTTTGACCAGACTTCCATGACTTCGTGGGCATGCTGTCGCCCCTCAGTCTGGAGGTTCACATACCGTGCGGGATATCCCATTGCGATGCACGCCCCCATGAGAGTAAAGTTAGAGAACAGGCAGTGATGGTCGCGCCGTCGCCCCTCGTAGTTCTTCTGGCGAACGATGGCCCCATCCTCGTCCCGCATGAGCACTGGCACATTATGGTAATCCCAGTTGTAGGGATCGAAACGCTCGATGGGTATTTCGTAGGCGAACCGCAAGAGCCTGAGCTGCCGTTCGAACTCTGTCGCACAGCCTTCTACCAGCTTGTCCAGTTCAAAACGCGTGCGGAAGTCTTTCATCTTTTCGAAGTCCTCGTGGATAAAGTCGATCGAGGGACGAAGTACCCGGCCGTTATTAAACTCGACCATCCGCATGAATACGTTCGAAACCGGCGCTGCATCTTCCGCCGACGTCTGAACCGTAAAACCCTTGAGCGATGGTGTGGCGAGCGGATTTTCCGAGGAGAATTCAATCACGAACTGCAGGTAGCGTTTCCCGGGATTCGTGAGCACCGCAGAAAGCCCGTCGACAGCGTGGAAATCGTCCCAGGCATCCGTGCCCGGCACGGGATTGGAACCGAGACGCATCTTGATGAGTGCCCGGGTACCGTCCGGGATGTCGATATCCCATGTCAGGCGGCATTCCTTGATATCGAGGAGCCGCTTGATCGAGTCGTTCCGGTCCTGCGCAAGATCAAGAACCGGCGAAATATACGTTCCCGTGGGTACGAAACGGTCGAGGCTGAGCCGTATTCCATACTCACCGTCGATCTCGTCCTTCCAGCCGAGGTGCTCGTCATCCCAGGTCACGCCGCCATCACGGCTCTTGGCGCTCCGGTTGGGATGGTGCGTCCGGGTGGCTGATCCCCGGATGTACTCCTCTTCGACAGCGATCACCATCTCCCAGCTTGTCTCTTCAGTCTCTGTCCAGAGGACGCATTCATTCTTTCCCGCCCGGAGGGCTCCCACCGGGATCTCGACAACAAACCAATTATCGGTGAAGTAGTTGTGTTTGCCAATAATGTAGTAGTGCTCGGAGTACGGTGAGGCGTATTTCGTTGCGAGGCGTACAACATGCACTCCGTTGATACTGATATGGAGCGGATGTTCATTCTGTTCCTTCTCGAATCCGTCAAACACGAGGTAGCCGGAAAACGCGCGGGGATCGTCCAATATAAATTCCTTCCTGATCTTGATACCCTCGTGCAGTTTCTCCACCCATGCCCGGTCCTCGACACCTTTCGGCGGACCGTTACCCGGGGCATCATCCTCGAGGAGATACATGTCATTCAGGCGAATGACCTCGTCCTCGGGATAATACTTGAGGTTCTTCAATTGTCCGCGTGCCTCAAGCCCGGCACCGTCCAACTCGTAAGCCGCCTGGTCCCCCTGCGCAATGGCGGGAATGACCAGCACCATCATCAGGATACTTCCAATCCGTGCAACGTTCATGTCTCAACTCCTCTTTTGCTGTTTTCTCCTATACTTAAGATCAGAATTGTTATTCAATTCGATTCGGAAACGAAATTCATCGCTTCAACGTACCTGCTTTTTTATTTCATAAACAACATCTTTCCGGTTTCTTTTTCTTCGATGTTGGTTTCCAACTGGTATAAATAGCAACCACTTGTAACAGTCTCGCCAGAGTTATTCCTGCCATTCCATACTGTTGTATGATACCCTTGCTGAATTAATCCTTCGCACAACTTTCTGACGCGTTGTCCCGTCGTGTTATAAACTACCAACTCTACATACATCGGTTCTGAGAGGGAATAACTTATGGAGGTCGAGGTATTGAACGGATTGGGGTAATTCTGCTTAAGATTGAACGACTTCGGCAGTGCTGAGCCTTCTTTCTCAACATCGGTCCCAATACCAGGCCATCCGGCAAGACTGGACCACAACCACCACGCCGCATAAGCTTTGAGATTGGCGTTCAGAGGCTGACTGTGGGCAGAGCTGCAGTCGTACCACTCCCCCGGATGCGCGTTCTGCCATTCCACTGCCCAGTTGCCGTCGCGGTCACTGTCACCATTGGAATCATAATCACAGTTATCGTTGGGAATTTTTCCCCCAAAATATTGCCCATCGGGATTATAGGTTTCAATATCGTTGAAATCATACAGTATCTTATTATTCTCCCTGCAGTATGCACGAATCTGCTCATTACGCTGGTGCAGATTCCCGGTCAGTCCTGTCCCGTCGAGATGTCCGGTCATATAAACAAAATCGACTGCGGGATAATCATCCTTGAGGCTTTCCATAAGATTGAGATAGGTTTCGATGTCGGTTTTCGAGGCGGAGCTGACCTGACCGCACCATGACCAGATGATGACATTCGTTTCGGGATGGCTATCGAGATAATTCCGTGTGGCGGTTGCCCACATCGTTCTGTCAGGGTTGCCGAGGTCAGAAGCATCGGTAAAAGGTGTATCGCGCAGATCGAGACTGCCGTCTGCTCCCCCACTGCCGAACAAATAAAGAGTCCCCCGGAAACTGATCAATCCGCTCATACCGTCAATCAGCTGACTGCCGTGTGATGTGTGCCCGTAAGCGATATGCAGGTCGTTTTTGGCTTTCTCTATCCACTCGACCGGAATATCAGAAAGACGGGTACAGGTATGGTCGATGATCAGGGGAATTGAATTGTCACGGGAATATACGGTCGATGTGGACAAAATACTGATTGCAATGAAGGAAAACAGGGATATGGGGAAAAACTTCATCTTGAAATTCCTTTCCTTAAAAAATCCAGAAATAACACATATGAAATCATTGTTTATTGTCCTGCAGGAATACTACCAGGCACATTCTAATAGTATATTCGTTATTAGTACCAATAGGCAACAATTTTCGGCCATCGACTAAGACCTAGAGTCTCCTCACATTGGAACCAATGTCCCAAATAGTGATATCTTGGCGGCCATATTGCATCACGGCGAATATAAACTCCGGGCATTGTTCCAATCACGTCCATGATGTTGTTAAAGTATGAGACTTTTTTTTTGATAACAATCCCTACGGTCGATGTTACGGTTTCGATTTTTTCTCAGATGGTGTACCAGTTACGACCACTTCGTCGAGTTCGTACATTTTACATTATCATCCTGTGCGTTTCCTACCCCGGAAAAACAGAGACAAAATCAAACACGCAAGCAGGTTGCTAATTATGATTTCTTCCCTCATTAGTGTTATGAGTATTAATATATAATTCATATATTGTTACTATTATTAATTTTGTGCTACATTATAAAAAAATTCATTACTTGTCAAGCAAATATTTGAAAATTATTCTTTCTGAGGGTGGGTAGAGCATGTTGGATAGTAAGTCCGGTGCAATTGTCATGAAAAGTGGCAGAGACAAACTCAAATAATCCAAGACCATCATCAAGGTCTCGATATGCAGGAAGTCCACCGTTCGATGACACCTCTGCACCATGAAATTATAGCTTGATACCTCCATTAAAAACCCACTTTCATGCTTTCTCCCTCCGGGCGAACAAAACATGTCTGCATTGAGCGCATGTTACTTATTATATTATAAGATGTTATGACATATTATAAAAGCATTTTATTGGTTTGATATGGTGCATGGGATTACTATACTATATGGTATTTTCTATACAACACCGAAGCATTATGGGCACTTGTTCCACTTAATTGCCCGACAGATCGTGCGAATGTATCTACGACATAACGATTGCGGTCACATCCCCTATTTCCAAACGCAGGTATGCAACCATGTGGTACCACCAGCAGGTAAGTGGCGTTACGAAAAACATTTCCAAACATAATTTCTTCGCACATTTTCCGAAAACGGTATTGCGATAGATGACTCCTTGGTTTTATACTACTAATGAACGTCACGGGATATTTGATGGAAACTAAGTACGGGTATGTTCCCCGGGCACGATAAAAACCTGACGTGCGAAGGCTGACTGTCAAAACTTTGGCAAGAGGGTACTCACATGAAAAGAAGGGCGTTTCTCACGAATATCGGCGGTGCATCCCTGGGCACGGCCGTGATTCCCCTGCTGACCGAAGGGTGCTCCCCATCTGAAACACCGGATCAAAATGCCGCGGTACCTGCTGATCGGGAAGGGAAAAAACCTAACTTCATCATTCTCTTCGCCGACGATATGGGTTATGGCGACTGGACCCGCGGCGGTCATCCTACCATCAGGACACCGAATCTCAACAGGATGGCGGATGAAGGTGTTCAGATGACCCAGTTCTATTCGGGTAACCCGGTATGTTCGCCTTCACGGTCTGCGCTCCTGACTGGCAGGAACAACATTCGTACCGGGGTGATCCAGGTTTTTTTCCCGGGGAACGGCACCGGCATGTCGACTGATGAGATCACCATCGCCGATGCCCTGAAACCACTCGGGTACCATACGGCATGTATCGGAAAATGGCACCTGGGAAGCACGTACGAGTATCGTCCCCTGCGACAGGGATTCGACTATTACTACGGCATCCTGTACAGTAACGACATGTACAACCCCGACATCTGGCGAAATGACGAACGCATCGAACACCCGACCGACCAGACCACGCTGACCAAGCGATACACCGAGGAGGCAGTCAGGTTCATTGAACAGTCCAAGGACGATCCCTTCTTTCTCTATCTCCCCTATACCATGCCGCATATCCCGCTCCATGCATCGGAGAAGTTCCTCAACACCTCGAAACGCGGCCTCTACGGCGATGTCATCGAGGAAATCGACTGGAGCGTGGGACAGATACTCGATACCCTCGGACGCCTCGGGCTGGATGAAAACACACTTGTATTCTTCACGAGCGACAACGGCCCCTGGATGTGGGATAAAGTCGGTCTTCACGGTGGTACGGCGGCATCCTTACGCGGTGCCAAGGGAGATACTTGGGAAGGCGGCATGCGCGAGCCGATGATCGCTCGGTGGACAGGGCATCTCCCTGCAGGCAGGGTGAACAGCGAAGTCGGTTCGGTGACCGATTTCCTCCCCACCATCGTAGGACTTGCCGGCGGCGCCATTCCCGATGACCGACCCATCGACGGTATCGATCTCATGCCGGTTCTCAAAGGAACTGAAACTCCCGAGCGGACGATTTATTACTACCGCGGAGAACACCTCCGCGCCATACGCCACGGCAAATGGAAACTGCACTTCAGCTATTACAAACATCCGGAGCACGGGTATTCTTACCGTGGTGCCGGTTCCTACGTAACACCGGAAAACCCCCTCCTGTACAACATTGAAGTCGATCCATCAGAACGTTTCGATGTTGCTGGGGACCATCCAGATGTGGTTTCCAGGTTGAAAACGCTTGCGGAAAACTACACGCGGGAAATTACAGAAAATGGGGAAAACAAGGAGCTCATCGACTGGTTCATCAAGGATTGGCCTACGGCACCCCGTCAGGGAGAATAAAGCGCCTGACAGCCAGCTCCTATGCGTTCCGTATGTTTGCAAGGGAGAATAACATGTACTTGCGTTCACTTATAATAAAGGAGCGAGCGCCATACAGCTGATTTTCGACATCTGTCATCCAGCCCATGTCCATATCTTCCGGCCTGTCATGGCGGCCCTTGAGCGTGAAGGACATGAATATCGTGTTTTTGCGCGGGACAAGGACATTACCCTCGACCTCCTGGACCGGTACGGTATCGCCTACACGGTTCCCGGTTCAATCGGTGTGGGACGGTTCGGATCTTTCCGTGAACTCGTCGAGCGCGAGATCAAGCTCTTTTCCCTGGGGCGGTCGTTCAAATCCCGCATCATCATGGGTACGAGCGTAAACGCTGCACGTGTCGCCCGTCTTATTGGTGCACAGTCGATTATTCTCAATGAGGATAATGCAAGTTACGTTCCCCTTTTCCGCTGGCTCGCTTACCCATGGGCGACCGCCATTGTCACGCCGGATGCGCTCTCGTACGAAAACTACGGTAAGCGACACCTGACGTATCCCTCCTACCAAAAGCTGTTCTACCTGCATCCCAACCGCTTTGTTCCCGACAAATCGGTCCGGGAGGATCTGTGCCTCGCCCCCGGCGAACGATATGCAATCGTCCGTCTCAGCGCCCTGAGAGCACATCACGACCGCAACGCGGTTGGCATCAGCCGCAACCTGATTTTCCGGTTGCTCGAGCTGTTCGCTGATTCCCCGCGCCTCTTCATCTCATGCGAAGGCGACCTCCCGCTTGAATTAGAACCATATCGTCTCAAGCTCCCTCCGGAACGCATTCACCATGCGCTCGCATTCGCCGACTTCTTCCTGGGAGACAGCCAGTCGATGACCATGGAAGCAGCGCTGCTCGGAACTCCCTCGTTTAGATTAAACAGCTTTGTGGGGAAAATTTCGGTCATCGGCGAACTGGAGAAGTACGGCCTCGCGTTCGGTTTCAATCCCGGGCAGGAAACCATGCTCCTCGATGAGGTGGAGCGCTGCCTGGCATTGGAAAACCGAGAGGCAGAATTCCGGTCCCGCTGGGAGAAAATGATTTCCGAAAAGATCGATCCCCTGCCCTTTTTGGTGACACTGACCACTATGATGCTGGATGGGAGATCGATGGATACGATCAGGATAACGCTCTCCGAAAAGATGCCCTCGTGGTACCCAAAGAAGGGATCAGCCTGATATGTGCGGCATTAATGGCTTTAACTGGGACGATGAACAGCTCATCCGGAACATGAACGAGGCGACCGGGAACAGGGGCCCCGATGATGAGGGATACCGCCATGGCCCCGTATCTCTCGGGCACAACAGGCTTTCGATCATCGATCTTTCCCCCCGCGGACACCAACCAATGTCGAACGAGGACGAGAGCTTGTGGATAACCTATAACGGCGAAATCTACAACTATCGGGAGTTGCGAAGCGAACTCGCCGGCAAGGGACACCGCTTCAGGAGCGAAACGGATACCGAGGTTGTCCTGCATGCCTATGAGGAGTACGGAATGGATTGCGTGCAGAGGTTTAACGGCATGTGGGCGTTCTGTATCCACGACCGCACGAGGAACATGCTGCTTCTCAACCGTGACAGGTTCGGTATAAAACCCCTCTATTACTACACCGACCGGAATCGAATCATCTTCTCGTCCATGATTGCCGGTATCCTCTGCCACGATATCGAGACCTCACCGAACGACAGGGCCGTCATGGAATATCTCGCTTACAACCTCGAAGATCATACGGCGGCAACCTTCTTCACGAATATCCAACGTTTGGAACCCGGCGGTATGCTTCTCTACGAACTCGGAAACAACACGTATGAACGGCAAAAATGGTATCATCCCACACATGGCCGTTTCGAAGGGAACGGTGAGGATCGGGTACGGGAACTCTTCCGTGAGAGTGTCCGGCGGCGTACCGTTTCAGACGTTCCCGTGGGAAGCTGCCTTAGCGGCGGTGTCGATTCTTCGGCGATCGTCCTCTTTCTCGACAGCATGCTGGACAATCGTTTTCAAACCTTTTCCTACGTGGTACCCGGCGAAAAAATCGATGAAAGCCGCTACATCAAGAAAATCGGCGAGATGACCGATACCGAACAGTACTTCACCACCCTCGATGCGGACGATTTTCTCGGGGAGTTCGATGATTTTGTCACAGCACAGGAAGAACCGGTCACGGAACTCAGCGTCTACGCCCAGTACCGGGTGATGAAGTCCGCCCGGCTGCATGGGGCGAAAGTTTTGCTCGATGGTCAGGGCGGTGATGAAATATTCGCCGGCTATACCTATTATGTCGCATACTACTTCTACGATCTCTTCCGAACGTTTCGCTGGATCACCCTCGCCCGGGAGATGGTGCTCTACCTGAAAAAAATGGGCGGCTTCTTTCCCCACGCACTGTTCATTTTTCTCCTGATACACCCGCGTATTCAATCATTCCTCTTCAAAACCTTTATGGCCAGATGGATAAACCACGGCTTCTTGAAACAGACCTGCGGGGACGCCGCCGATCCACGATGGGAGAAAAGGGGGCTTGCGGATTGCCTGTTGTTGACTCTCAACATGACCGCAATCCCTCACCTGCTGCGCTTCGAGGATAAAAACTCGATGAGATGGGGTATCGAGAGCCGGGTGCCGTTCCTGGATGTCGAACTGGTGGAAATGGCGCTGTCTCTGCCGACTGAAGCAAAACTCTCGAATGGTGAGACGAAAGTTGTGTTCAAGCGGGCACTGCACGATCTTCTCCCGGATTTTATCCGGAACCGAACCGACAAGATAGGATTTGAAACACCGATCGACACCTTTTTCCGGCACGAAAAAATCGCCGAGTTCTGCAGTGATATCATTTACTCAGAACAGTTTAAAAAACGTCCCTACTGGAAATGGAAACAGGTCGAAAAAACGTTTCGTGACCACCTGAGCGGCAGAAAAAACGCGGGAAAAGTCATCTGGAAATTGATCAACACCGAAGTATGGCTGCGTACATTCTTTCCCGGGAAACCATGATACATACAGCGCTGAACGGCTCGTGACACCGATCGGTGTCACCTGCTGAATGAAACCGATGATCATGGCGGGATAGTCACAAGCACCCGGTCACAAATCGATCTATGGTTTTACACCGGTGATATCAATCGACTGGGTGATGTTTGATACCGTGGTGAATCGTGGATTAAAAGAGCAGCGTGGCGAGCTTTCCACGGTATTCTGCGGTGATATCGCTCGTCTGGCCGACAATGTTGAAGAGTGAGAGAACGGCTTTCCTGGCTGCGCCGCTACGGTAGTCCATGCTTTTTCCCATGATCGTAAAAAAAACGTCGAATGCCTCTCGGTACCGGGAATTCACCACAAAGCAGCACCCAAGGTTATAGAGCACATCGAGATTGTCCGGTTCTTCGGCATAACGGGTCTGGCAGGCATCTAGTCCGCCTGCCTTCACACATATCTCTTCGAATTCTATCCGTGCCAGAAGCACCCGGGCATCATCGTATGGTTTGTCACCTTCACCAATGGACCCGAGTAACTCACGCGCCTGCGTAGTATCATGTTGTTCGATCGCAATTCGTGCCAACCCGATAAGCGCGCCGGCGTATTTCGGCTTTTCCGCGAGTACCGATAAGAGGAGTGTTTCGGCTTCGTCCAGGCGACCTTCTCCGAAAAGTCCGGCGGCTTGTAGGATGCGGTCTTCGATCTCGTCCCCGGCAATGGAGGTTATAAGAGCGGTAATCTCGTGCTCAGGCAGAACACCGACAAACTCCTCTGCGACAGCCCCGCGGTGAAAGATTTTGACCGATGGTATGCTCTGAATTCCAAACTCGTGGGCAAGATCCTGATTCTCATCGGTGTTGACCTTGGCAAGAACCACACGCCCACCAAGGGACTGTACAATCCGTTCGAGCACTGGGGCAAGCATCTTGCAGGGTGCGCACCATTCCGCCCAGAAATCGACTAGGACAACCCTCTCGTGCGAAGATGCAATCACCTTTTCCGCAAAGTCTTCGGTGGTTACCTCAAAGATATACTTTTCATCGTTCATGTTTCGTATCTTTCCTCAATACTCACGTGAGATTTCTTTGATCTTATACCGTAACGTGCCCCGGGGAACAACAACTTCCACCGTATCTCCCACCTCTTTGCCTAGGAGGCCTTTCCCGATTGGCGACACGGTCGATATCTTCCTATGTTTGATGTCCGCCTCATACTCATCGACAAGTATATAGACGACCTCTTCGCCAGCATCAATATCTTCTATAATAACACGTGCTCCGATATATGCCCTGTCTTCGGCAATATTCTTGCCGTCGATAATTTCTCGATTCGCGAGCATGACTTCAAGCTGGTGAATCCGTGTTTCGAGATTATGTTGTTCTTCCTTCGCCGCATCATATTCGGAGTTCTCCGACAGGTCACCTTTCCGCCTCGCCTCTGCGATAGCTTTAATAACCTGGGGTCTCCTGACTTCTTTCAGGTGTAAGAACTCTTCCCTGAGTTTTTTTTCCCCCGCGCGTGTTAATTTAATTATAGTCATAGGCAGTAAAAATCCTTTCCTCTGCAAAACCGAGAATACTTCACCCGGCATGTTATTTCCATGATATTGTATCGCGTCTTTCGTCCGAAATAGTCACACACTAAAGCGGATCGTCAGGATATCGCCATCCTTTACATCGTAATCTTTCCCCTCGATCCGGACGAGGCCGTGCTCACGGGCAACCTTCATCGAACCGGCACGATCGAGATCATCGAAGGCGATCGTTTCGGCCCTGATGAATCCCCGCTCCATGTCGGAATGAATGACGCCGGCGCATTCCGGTGCTTTCGCTCCCTTATGCACCGTCCAGGCACGAACCTCGTCGGGCCCGCCACCCGTGAAGAAGGAAAACAGCCCGAGACTATCGTAACTCAGACGAATGACCCGCTGGAGCGCCGGTTCCGCGATGCCCATTGAGGCCAGAAATTCGCCGCGGTCCTGTTCATCGAGGGAAGCGATCTCCATTTCGATTTCTGCGCTGACCGCTGCGCACCTGGCATTTTTCACGTTTGAAAACTGCTCTTCGATCTCACTTTCCGCACCTGAAACCAGGTCATCCTCCGAAATATTGACCACGATCACGAGTGGTTTCAGGGTCAGAAACTGGTATCCCCTGATCAGCTTCTCCTGCTCGGAGTTAAAATCGATCTCGAGCAGCTTCCCGTTACTCTCAAGGACTTCACGGCAGGTTTCGAGCACAGCTTCTTCCGCGGAGAGGTGGCTGGATTTGCCGCCTCTCGACTCCTTTTCAATTCTCTCCAGCCTGCTGGTAACGATGAGAAGATCGTTCAGGGCGAAGTCTTCCATGAGCGTGGTAAAATCATTCTTCGGATCAGCGGTGCCGCTGAAGCCGTCGAGAACGATGATGAGCGAATCGGCATTCTTCAGTGTCTGGAGCACCTTGGGTTCCATCCCGTTTTTATCACCTGCCGACTGCCCGGCAACATCGAAAAACTCCATGGTGGCAAAGGTCTTTTTTTTCGGCGCAAATATCTCAAAGAGCCTGTCAAGGCGAGTATCAGGCACAGTGACCGTACCAACGTGAATGTCCTTGCCATGTGAGAGCTTCTCGTAATCCTGGCCGGTCAGTGCGCAGAAGAGTGTTGTTTTCCCTGTGTACGGCAATCCTGCGATACCTGCCTTCATGACATCACCCTCTCGTGTATATGTTACGGTATTCTTAAAAGTAATCGGGTTTGAACGGGTGATTCGACATACCGTTTGAATTTCCCCACAAACACCCCTATATTGTCCCCACAGAAAAATGTTCCCTATTCTACCCGACGTTTCCCAACACCGTATATGAACAGTAAAACTATAAATATTACACAAAGCGCCCTTTTTGCGGCACTCATTTCGCTATCGGCCGTCATCCGTATCCCAATCGGGCCGGTTCCCCTCACCTGCCAGACGATCTCCGTTCTCATCGCCGGCTATTATCTCGGTCCCGCATATGGCGCATTCGCAACGCTGCTCTACACCGCCGTGGGGCTCGCAGGTCTTCCCGTGTTCGCGTCGGGTGGCGGACCTGCGTATGTTCTTTCTCCGACATTCGGCTACATCATCGGTTTTACTTTTGGTACACTCATAACCGGGTATCTTGCCCGTTTCAATCCCCGGAGGAGTATTGGCCGTGCCTACCTCGTCATGCTCGCCGGACTGCCGGGAATCTATATACCCGGTATCCTCTGGCTGAGTGTTGCGCTCAACTGGATTGGCGATATTCCACTTGGTATGTCGGTCATTCTCAGAACCGGTCTTTTGCTTCCCCTGGCATTCGATCTCATTACCATAGTGCCCGCCGCTTTTATCGCAGTGCGGCTCACGAAAACCGGTCGCCGGACAGGATGATGTCTTCGACAACCTGGGCAAGCCCCGAACAGTTGTTCGAAGCAACGACAACCTCCGCAAGTTCCTTTATTTCATCCGGTGCATTCCCCATCGCCACACCGATATCGGCTCCCGCAATCATATCGGCGTCGTTATAGTTATCGCCGACCGCAACAAACGCCCCGGGAGGGATTTCCAGCATTGCCGCCAGCCGTCTGAGTGCGATATTTTTCCAGGCGTTCTTCCCGACAATCTGCAAGAACCAGTAGTTCTGGTTCTTGCCGCCGAAGTGCGTGCTCTCGAACGGGAGCGTCATAACCGTGACACCGAGAACCGCGAGTTCCTCTTTCAGGGCGAATATTACTTCTCGTGCCTCGATGGTGCCGATCTGCATGATACCCTCAGTATAAGCAAGGCTGTCGTCAACGAGAATAAATCGCGGGTCCCTCCCTACGTACCACGTGAAGAGATCGCAGGCGCCTTCGATGGTATCATAAAAAACAGTCTGAGCTTCGACTCGTGAATTGTATAATGCCGGGACAGCACCGTGCTCACGCATGATGCGGACAGCCTCCGCCACCGTATCGGGTGACAGCACTTCACAGTACACGACGTCCATCTCTGGTAGATGAAGAATTGAGGCGCCGTTACTGGTCACCGCGTACCGCACGAATGGCAGTTTTTCCACGATGGAGCGCGCCGCATAATATGTCCTGCCGCTCGCGATAACGACCTCCCAATCCCGGGCAACCGTCCGTTCGAGTGCATCGTAAACCTGGGACGTTATTTCACCATGATCGGTGATGAGCGTTCCATCAATATCGACCGCTAACAGTCCCGCTGTTTTTTTCATGAAAACTCCCGAATTCACCGTTTCATATCCGCATTACCGGGTACCGGCCAGGGTACGATCCCCGTGTGGGTGTTATTACCGTATTTATTCCGCCGGTTCGGTGCTGCGATCTCCCTGCAGGTCCTTCCGTTTTCTCGCCCACCAGGCAAGACGTTCCCCAATCAATTTCTCCTGGCCGAATGCGGTCGGATGATAGTAGGTTGTTCCGATCAACTGGTCCGGAAGATGCTCCTGCCCGGCATAGCTGTCTTCGGAGTCGTGATCGTACTGGTATCCCTTACCATACCCGAGTTCCTTCATAAGCCGTGTCGGCGCATTCCTTATGTGCAGAGGAACCGGGAGGGTGCCATGCTTTTTCGCATCCCCGCGGGCCCGCTTGTACGCAACATACATGGCGTTTGATTTCGGGGCGACTGCGCAATACACGATTGCCTGGGCAATGGCGAGTTCACCCTCCGGAGAACCGAGAAACCGGTACGATTCGGTCGCCTGCATGGCGACGACGAGTGCATTGGGATCGGCGTTCCCAATATCCTCGGACGCAAATCTGACGACGCGCCGCGCGATGTACAGGGGATCCTCTCCCCCTTCGAGCATACGGGAGTACCAGTACAGCGCCGCATCCGGGTCTGATCCGCGCATGCTTTTGTGAATCGCCGAGATTATGTTGTAATGTTCCTCGCCCGCACGATCGTACCTGAGCACCTTCTGCTGGGACGCTTTTTCCACGTCTGCGCGCGTAATGACGATTTCACCGTGCTTTTTTCCGGCGGCCATGGCTGCGGAAATCTCGAGAATGTTCAGCGCCCTTCTCGCATCGCCGATACTAAAAGAAACCATGGCATCGACCGCATCGTCCTCGATGCGTGAAACCTCCTGCCCGAGGCCATGCTCGCTTTCGTTGAGGGCGCGCATGATGATGGCTCGGATATCCCCTTCGGTGAGCTGGTTGAGGAGGAGCACCCGCGAGCGTGACAGCAGGGGTGAATTGACTTCGAACGAAGGATTCTCGGTCGTTGCACCGATGAGAATGATGGTCCCGTCCTCCACATGCGGCAGAAATGCATCCTGCTGTGCCTTGTTGAACCGGTGAATCTCATCGACAAAGAGTATGGTTTTCCTCGCTCTGGATTGAGCGTTGGCAACCACCGCTCGGATTTCTTTTACCCCACTTACCACAGCGGAAAAGGAAACAAAGTACGCTTTCGTCGCATTACTGATGATCCTGGCGAGCGTGGTTTTCCCCGATCCCGGAGGTCCCCAAAGGATGATCGAGGTTATGTCGTCACGCTTGATCGCTTCGCGGATGAAACCGCCTTCTCCAACGAGATGTTCCTGGCCGACAAACTCATCGAGTGTTTCCGGGCGCATCCGGTCGGCAAGCGGCCGTTTTTTCTCGGTCGATTTCCCCTCACCGGGATCATCTCGTTCAAACAGATCCAGTTCTCCCGACATGGCTGTATCCTTCCAATGGAACATTCCCCGGCCTGACAATGATTACCACAATCATGAGAAGGGACAAGGAATACTCATACGCACGTTTTTACCGGTCGTCGCCGGGGTTTTCCTCACTGCCGGTCACGTTCTTGTCTCTGTCCATGAGCCGGCGCGCATGGGCGAGCGCGGTATCTGTCAGCGTCTCTCCAGAAAGAAACGCGGCAAGTTCCTTTTCCCGGGCTTCCTCATCGAGAACCACGAGTTCAGTGTACGTCCTTCCGTCCTTCACCGACTTCCGGGCTGAGAAGTGACGGTTTGCCTTGACCGCTATCTGCGGGAGGTGAGTGATTACCAGCAGCTGGCGTGATTGAGAGAGCTCGAGCATTTTGTTACCGATGGCATCGGCGACCCGCCCCGATACACCTATATCAATCTCATCGAACACCATGGTCGGCACATTCGCCGCATCCAGAAGGACAAGTTTCAGAGTAAGCATGATACGCGATATCTCACCACCGGATGCCACTTTCACGAGCGGTTTCGGTGATTCGCCGAAATTGGCGGAGATCATGAATTCCACCCGGTCGAATCCATCCACACCCACCGGAATGTGCCTGCCCTCGATTTCGAGGAAATCAGACCCGCTGAATGGTTCAATCGCAATAACGAGCCGTGCCCCCTCCATACCGAGCTGCCGAAGGTGTCCTTCCACTTCACGAGAGAGAAGAGGCGCCGTCTCCGCCCGCTTCGCGGAGAGTTCGGTGGCTCGCTCGATGAGCTGTGATTCGATCTCTCCCTGTCGCCGATGGTATTCGTCGAGTTGCTCCTCGTACTTTTCCATGCCCTCGGTCTCTTTTCTAATCTCTTCGAGGTATAAAATCACCTTATCGAGGGTCGGGCCGTACTTTTTCTTTATCCGTTCGATGAGCGCCAGGCGGTCCTCCAACTGGGATAGTGTCGAGCTGTCTTCATCGATCTTTTCCGCGTACTCCCGGAACATATTCGCCAGGTCGCTCACCACGACAGAAACCTCCTCGAACCGGGTCACAAAAGTTTCAAGCCCCGGATCGTAGCGGGAAAGCGCACTGGCCCGTGCAGTGAGATCGCCGAGATGTTCTCCGACAGAATCATCGGCTTCATACAATTCCTGAAAAATCTCCAAGCCGAGCGTCTTCAATTCATTCGCGCGGGAAATTCGCTGTATTTCACGGGACAGGTGAACATCTTCTCCGGGAGCGATTCGGGCACTTTCGATCTCTTCAATCTGGAATCGTTGGAGTTCACTTTCGCGGGACAGATGCTGCAGCTTGAGTTTGAGATCATTAATGGCCTTGCGGTTTGACACCAAGTCGGTAAAGAGCTGCGCAACTTCCCGAGCAAGTTTGGCACTACTCCCATAACCGTCGAGGAAGGTTACATGTTCCTGCACATTCAAGAGCGATTGATGATCGTGCTGACCGTGCAGATCAGCCAGGAGCGTACCGAGGTGCTTAAGACTCTTCAGCGTTACCGGCCGATCGTTAATAAAGCATCGGCCGACCCCATCGGAACGAACATCACGACGGAGTATGTATCTGCCATCATCCGCTTCATACGGAAGATCGACAGGCAGCGTCATACCCTCCACGAAAAAGACGCCGAGCACCGACAAAGAATCGGCGCCTGAACGTATCATCTCGAGTGAAGCCCGCGCCCCGAGAACAAGCTCGAAGGCATCGACAACAATCGATTTTCCCGCCCCGGTCTCGCCGGTTATAACATTGAGTCCGTCGGAAAAATCAACCGTCATCTCGTCAATGATCGCATAATTCTGTATGTTCAGGGATTCAAGCATTTGTTAACTTCGGACTGACGCCCCATCTCAGTCGAGTGTGAAGTATATCGAAATAGGTTCTATCCGTAAAGCGAACGATTTTAACCGGCGCCGCATCACGGGTAACATACACCTCGCATCCCGCGGGAACG